>SYAK01000033.1 GCA_005788935.1 Pseudomonadota bacterium | reverse complement strand
GGGAAGGCCGCGCAGATGGCCGCGAGGGTCGCCGCGTCGCGGACGCTGAGCTCGCGGCGCGCGGCGTCGTCGGTGTATTCGGGGACGAGCCACACCTCGCCGCAGGCATCGGTCTGGAGGCAGACCTTGACGCCGAGCGCCTTGAACGATGCGAGGTCGTCGTCGGTCAGGGCGCGGGGCGGGGATGCCTCCGCGGGCGTCAGGCCGCGTTGGGGCGTCGGGGGCCGCGGGGCCGCGGGTGCTGCTTGGGTCACGGGGCGCGGCGCGGGCGTCGGGGCTGTCAGAGGCAGCCCGAAGAGGTCGTGCCCCACGCGCGGAGGCGCTGGCCGCGGAGGCGCCTCGACCGACGGCGGCTCGGCGGCTTGCGCCATCGGAGGGAGCGGGGGAGGTGCCTCGACCGACGGCGGCTCGGCGGCTGGCGCCATCGGAGGGAGCGGGGGAGGTGCCGCGTGGCCGTTGGCCTTCAGCCACTCGACGCACATGAACTCGTCCGGCAGGTCGCAGGCGCCGCCGCTCAGGTAGTGCCGGCAGCGGCGCGTCCCGGGGACCGGGTCATAGCGGAGGCAGCTGACCGCCGCGCGCGGCGCCGTCCCAGCCTCGACCGGGGAGAAGCGATCAGCGAGCGCCATGGCGGGCCTCCTCTGCGCGCGGGGGCGCGGCGGGGGCCGAGGGCGCGCGGGCAGGCTCGGCATCATCCGCCTCATCGGGCTCGAGCAGCCCTCGACTGGCGAGGTCGAGGAGGCGGAGCGCGAGCAGCTCGACGACGCGCTCGGCGCGCTCCGGACCGGACAGGGTTCGACGTTGACGTGGCATGGCGACTCCGCGGCGAGGGACCTCGACCGGGTAGAGCCGCCTCGTCGCCTCCGTCGGGACAGGCGCCGCCGAGGGCGGCTCGGTGGAACGCCTCGGAGGGGGTGGGAACGCCTTGGGAACGCCTGTCGCGTTCCCGCGAAAGCCCAGTCAGGTCAGTCGGTTCAGACGTGGTGTAACGCCGGAACGGAAAAATATTTATAGGTACACATGAGAGAGAGGATCACGCATCGAGGGGCGAACGAGACCGGCGGCGGGGGAGACCTCTCACGCGCGCGACCAACTTCGTCCACGCGCTGACCTCCCCCTCCGCGAGGCGTTCCCGCGTTCCACCGAGGCTCAAGACGCCGTAACTACTGACACTTTGGTGGAACGCGCGAGGCGTTCCCGCGGGCGCGAAGGCGTTCCCGGTGGAACGCCTCTCCCGCGACGACCCGAAAACCCTCTCGTCCCGCGGCACTGCACGTGTGTTCACCCGAACGCTTGACCGGGTAATGCGCATCGCGATATCAAGGGACCACAACGCGACACGACGAGGGGAGTCATGGCCGAACCGCTGACCGACAGACAGCGCGCCCTGCTGGGCGTCATCGAGGCACACTGGCGCGCGCACGGGGTGGCGCCGTCCGTGTCCGAGCTCGCCGAGGCGCTCGACATCCAGAGGTCGACCATCCACGAGCACCTGATGGCGCTCAAGCGCAAGGGGGCGCTCGTCCACGTCGAGGGGCAGGGGCGCTCCTGGCGTCCGGCCTCGTGGCCCGCCGCGCCGGAGCCCCTCATCCCGATCCTCGGCCAGGCCGCCGCGGGCGCGCCCTGCCTCGCGCTCGAGCACGTCGAGGGGTGGGTCGCGGCGCCGGCCGGGCGAGATCCAGCGGAGCACTTCGCGCTGCGCGTCCGCGGCGACAGCATGGTCGGCGCCGGCATCCTCGACGCGGACGTGGTCATCGTGCGGCGCCAGGAGCGCGCGGAGCACGGGGACATCGTGGTGGCCCTCATCGAGGACGAGCGCGCCACCATCAAGCGCTGGCGGCAGCAGGGGGCCACGGTCACCCTCCACTCGGAGAACCCTGCCTACCAGCCGTTCACGCTGCCCCTCGCGTCGGTGAGGGTGCAGGGCAAGGTCATCGGTCTCCGTCGGGACTACGCGTGAGGAGCGTCCACATGTCCGTCACCCCCATCGTCAAGAACCTCGTCCGCCTCTCCCTGCTCGAGCGCGTCTCGCCTGTGCTGCTCGTGCGCTTCCTGCGCCCCTACGAGGGCTACCTCGCCGCCCGCGGGCTCTCGCTCGACGGCGTCACCCACGACCTCGCGTGGGTGGGCGCGCTGCACCACGTGATGAGCGTGGTCGACGCCACGACGCCAGGCGCGCTCGTGCAGGCCTTCCTCGACGTCGCGGAGCTCGCGAGCGACGAGGGGCACGAGGCGGCCCTGAACCTCGCGGGCGAACGTCAGCTCAACCTGTTCGCTGGCCAGAGGGGCGCGAGCGCGGAAGATCTGGCCTTTCGCCTCTACCTCGAGCACCGGGACGTGTTCACCTCGACGCAGGCCCGCGTCCAGTCCCAGGAGGCGCGCCGCTTCGTCGACTTCCACCCGGAGGTCCACCGGCCGCTGCTCGAGCCCGGCTCCGCCGCGAAGCGCCTGATGTTGCAGGACCAGCTCAGCCGCTGGTTCGCGGGGCGCAACCGCAGCGACTACGTCGAGGTCCGGCAGAGCGAGTCGGACGAGGAGATCTCCTTCGTCATCATCCACGGCCAGCCGCCCCGCAGCCTGTCGGTCATCACGTCGCCGTCGCGCCGCGACCGCATGAGCCTCCTGCCCGACAAGCAGGACACGGTGGTGTTCGACAAGGCCACCGGGCGCCTCTCCATCAACGCCCAGTACGCGGCCGAGCACGACTTCTACCGCGCCGTCCTTGGCCGGGTGTACTTCGGCAGCGACGGGCACTTCGCGGCGGGCGCGGCGCTCGACTGCGGGGTGCTGCTCGATGACCCGAACGGCGCGCTGTCGGTCGAGGGGCTGCCCGCGCTCGCGTCCGTCGTCCTGAGAGAGGTCGTCCTCGAGGCGGTCGACTCGCCACGCGACAAGCTCGTCTGGTCGGCGCCAGACCTCGGCGAGCTGTTCCTCGGAGAGCTCGTCCAGCTGATGACGCGCGACCGGGTCGTGAGGCGGGCCAAGCTCGCGATGACCCCGGTCGGCGAGGCGAAGCCCAAGCTCGTCGAGCTCGCCCCGCCGAACAAGCTCACCTACGACCGGCGGACCCACGACGCCGTGGTGCGCGAGTTCCTCTTCACGCGTGGCTTCCTGCGGCACCCGCAGGCCGCCGCCCCGGCGCTCAGGGCGGTGGGCTGAGGTGTCGCTGCAGGCGTTCCTCAGCGGCCTCCAGGGCGGGCAGCTCCCGTCGGGCACCCGCGCGGAGCTCGACGTCCGGTTCGGGGCGCAGGCCACCGAAGGGCTCATCGCCGCGGGGCTGCTCGTGCGCGGGAGGCCGACCACGACCTACCCATGCCCAAACCTCGGCGCCGCCTGCCCGCGGGCCGTCGTGCCGAACCCGGGCGACGCCGCGTTCCCCTTCGTCGCCGTCCCGTCGGGGCCTGGCCACTGCTGTGACGCGGTCCGCCTGACCGCGGCCGACCTCGCCACGTGGACGACCTCGCGCGCCCGCCTCGTGTCCACCCTGAGCGAGCGCTTCGGCGTCGAGGGCCCCGCGAACCTCCGAGCGCCGGTCTTCCCTCACGCGTGGCTGCTGGGGAGGGCGGCGTGGGGCGGCCTCGAGCGAGATGCGCTGCTGTGCCTCGACCTGAACGGGCCGGCCGCCGTGGCGCACCTCCTCGCGCGCAAGGCGCAGCGACAGCCGACGCTCGCCCTCGCGCCCGCCCGGACGCGCTTCACCTCGCCAGAGCTCGACCGGCACTTCGCCGCTGGCGACGTCGTCGTCGTGTTCCTCGAGCGCGAGCTCGCCCTGGTCGGCGCCGAGCTCGTCCGCCGAGAGGTGCAGCAGGTCCGCGAGCCCCAGGCGCCCTACGCGGCGCGGCCGTTCTGCGTGCTCGTGGACGCCTCCGGGGAGCGGACCCTCGACAGGGCCTCCTACGACGTGTTCGTCTCCCGCGCCCCGGCCGAGCTGGATCTGCTCCTCGACCTGACGACCACCGTCGGCGGCGGGCGCCACCCGACTGGCCGCCGCGAGGGCGACCGCTACGTCGAGGGCTCCCTCACGGCGACCCAGGCCGCGGCCTACGCCGAGCTCATGACCTGCGGCAGACCTGTCCGCGCGCCCGAGCTGCGGGCCCTGCGCAACGTCAACAACCCCGAGAAGTTCCTCGAGGCCGCCCGGGCCGCGCTCGACGTCAACCTCAGCCGCTACCTCTGGCGCGCGACGACGCTCCTCCGCGGTGACTCCTCCGCGGCCAAGCGCTACGCCTTCACGCCGCCCGCCGACCTGCGCTGGGCGCTCCTGCGGCCGTACTCAGGATGAACTCGTGACCGCTGGGTTGATGTACGCCACGGAGACCTCGTCAGGGGCGAGGTGATCGAAGTCACGGTCGGTCGTCAGGAGGGTCGCGCCGGTCGCCTTGGCACAGGCTGCAATCCAGAGGTCGTTCTTTCCCATGTTCCGCGCGCCGTCAAAGTGGGTCTGGGAGTAGAGGTCAATGCTGACGTAGGCATCGATGACCTCGGTGACGTTGATGTCGATCGTCACCATGCCGTCCAGTGCGGCCTGCAGCGCGGCCAGTTTCACATTTCCCCAGTCATTGCGTCTCGCAAGAACCCGAACCTCACCGTGGGTGACCACGCTGATCAGCGGGCGGCATCTGCTCACGTTGAGGCCGAAGGTCGCTTCGATGTGGCTCCCGAGCTCCTTGCCTCGGACGAGCGCCAGGACCACGTTGGTGTCGAGGAGATAGAGGCGCTGGCTCATGCGATCGCCCGAAGCGCCGCAAGCAGCTCCTCATCCGTCTCATCGCCAGGCCACGTACCGAAGAACGAGGAGACCCCACCGGCCTCGCTGGACGTCCCCGTGTCCAGAGCGATGCGCTGGCGCCTGGGGATCGGCGGGTGCTCAAAGACCGCGTCCTCGGGGCGAGCAGCGTCGATGTGCTCGACATCGAGCCTCAGCAGTCGGCCTGACGGTCGGTAGTGCGCCACACCCGACACGACGACGTGCGCTCCGAGCAGGCCGCGCAGCGAGGCGAGATCATGTTGCTCCATCCGCGCAGGGACTCGGGAGCCGTCCTTCAGCAGCAGCACGATGTCTGCGCGCGAGGCTGAGACGGTGTCGAGCACACCGGCCACGCGCGCTCCTTGAGGCCGGGGCGTCTCATCCCTGAGGCGCTCGATGTGCGTCACATCATCCAGGGCGATCTCCACAGGCCTTGAGCGGCCTTGGATCCCCTCAAGGCGGAGCCCCGCGAAGCGACCGCCGGCGACGCGCGCGAACCGCGCACACGTCTCGAGCAGGGCGCGGTCGGCCACGACATCCTCCCGAGACCCGCTCACCACGGAGCCAAGGACTTGGCCAAAGATGTCGATCGCCGTATGCGCCCCCAAGTGGTCGTCGGCCTCGCCGAAGGCCGCTCGCTGCGCGTTCGGTCCGAAGCGGGCCTGATCCACCTCTCCGAGCGTCCGAGCCTCGACCGCGATGACCGCGGAGCCAGATGTGAGGCCGGTCACCTCGAAGTCACAGGCGGCGTCAAGCCATGCGGGCCGGGGGCCCTTTCGGACGCTCTCGCCTTCGATGACGAAGCGGGTCGCGAGGCGTGCGCCCTCGACGAGCGCCCCCACCGCATCGAGCAGCACCGACGCCGGGATTCGCAACTCGCCCTGCGGGCCACCCATCAGTGTCAGCGTGTGCTTGTTCAAGGTGTCCTCGATCTGGCGAAGGGGCCGCTCCATGCGGTCCTCATCGGGCCAAACTGACCTGCAACTTAGCACGTTCTCCGCGGAGGCCAACTCTGCTGACGCATGGGGCCTTGCCAAGGCGATCGTCGCGACGGCTCGGCGTCGGTCTCCCGCTGGCGCACGACGGGGAGGACGCGCGCGCTGCGACTCCTCCCTGCGTGTGTCCCGAGGACTTTGGGCGCGCCTAAGTCGCCGTGGCGACTGGATTCCTCGCATCGACCTCGCATCGACCTCGGTCTTACCTCCCGGCAGGGAAGAACGCTCCTGTCGCTGACGGACGGACCGCCGGCGCGAACCGCAGGAGGATCCGATGTCGAACCCTACCCACGAGGAGGAGTGGCGCTGCCGCAAGT
>SYAK01000326.1 GCA_005788935.1 Pseudomonadota bacterium | reverse complement strand
ATGACGCCCCGCGCGCTCTCCTCGGGCGTCAGCTGGCTCATCCGGAAGCAGGCCCCGCGCTCCTTGTAGGAGCCGGTCATCTGCAAGTGCTCCATCTTCAGCTGCACCCGCACGCCCGTCCGCTCGGACAGGATTCGCGACTCCCGGCACGGCGTCTCGAGCACGAACGGCCTGACGACCCGGCGGGCCTCCTCGACGTCCTCGAATCGGACGGGCAGCGTCGCATCCCCCATGGTTCGCCTCCTCGCGCGTTGGGCGCCCTCCGCGCCGCGGCTTTACCTTTAGAGCGAGCCGCTGCCTGCGTCAATCTCGACCATGGGCGCCGGGTCCGCACGACGATTTTTCCGCAAAATGACATGGTGATGTTGACTGCGCCAGATGGGTTGGCATATTGGCGCGACATGGCGAAACCCGGTCCGCACCCGCGTGGGAACGCGACTCGGGGCCATCCCGCCGCGGACTACCCACGCACAAGGACCTCCGAATACATGGCCACTTCAGCAGAGCAGGAATTGCAGGTCAGCGTCCAGGGCGGCATCGTGACCGTGCAGGTCGGCAAGCTTCACCTGTCGGTCCCGACCGCACAGGTCGGTGACATCGCCAAGGCCTTCAGCGCCGCGCATATCCTCGTCGGCACCGTGGCGAGCCCCGCGGCCCCCGCTCGCACGAACGCCCCGGGCGCAGCCGCCCCGAGCCGTGACGCCGAGGCTGCTCCGAGGCGGCGCGGACGCCCCCCGGCCAGCGAATCGGCCGACGGCGGCAAGCGCAAACGACGCAGCCGGAAGCGGGTCGGCGAGGCTCTCTCGGCCTGGCTCGCCGCGCACCCCGGCTGGTACACCGAGGCCGAGCTGCTCGACCTCGTCATCCGCGAGAAAATGTCTGACGCCGAGCCGAACCGCGCGCTGAAGATCGCGCTCGGCAAGCAGCGCGACACCTTCGAACAGGACCTCGCTGGCCGTTGGCGCCTCCGCGACAGCGCGGCCCCGGCCGCCGGGACCGCCCCCAAGCGCGGACGCGGCCGCCCCAAGGGCTCAGGCCTGAAGAAGGCGGTCGACGGCAACGGTGCCGCGACGCCCCCCAAGCGCGGCCCGGGCCGTCCAAGGTCGACGCCCGTCATCGAGGTGGCCAGCGGCGAGGCACCCGCGCGGCGCAAGCCCGGCCGCCCGAAGGGCTCGGGCCTCAAGCGCGCGCCGCGGGAGGAGGTCGTCATCGCGGTGGCCGATGTCGCGCCGAAGCCGGTCCGCATCAAGCGCGGCCAGAGCCGCGAGGAAGTGCTCCCGCGCGGGCGCAACGCGAAGGCCGCCGCCGAGCTCGACGTCGACCGTATCCGGCGGAACCTGTTCTCCGAACCCAGCGCCTGACGCGGGGCTCAGCGCGCGGCGCAGCGACCACGCCGCCGCTTCTCGAGCGGGAAGGTGAAGATGGCGGCGTCCACCTCCCAGCCCGCGTCGAGATGAAAGACGAGCAGGGCCTGGCAGCCGTCGGGCGACGGATGGAGCGTCGGCTCGAAGCCGACGTAGAGGCGGTCGAAGACATGCCGGAACACGGACCGGGCGTCGCGGCGCACGACGAAGGCGAGACGTCGCCCGACCTCCACCTCGAGCGTCAGCGCCTCCGCCCCGTCGCCGAACCGGAAGGTGCGCGGCCCAAGAGCCTCGCGCGCCGCCTCCGTCTGGAGATACCCGGCCTCGACCGCGTACGCTGCGACGTCCTTGCCGACCATGCGTCCAAAGCCGGTGATGCGCCCGCCCCGGACCTTGCGGTGCATGCGCTGCACCGTCGAGCCGCCTCCCGACGCGACCGCGGCCCCAGCTGGCCCTGCATCCGCCTCTGGCTCCGACTCCCCGAGGCGCGACGGCGGGTGGTGCCGGCTGTAGGCGATGTAGCGCGAATCGGGTGACCACCCGTGGAACTCGAGCCGTTGGCGGTCGCTGCCTGTCGCGGCGTCGACGCGCTCGTCGACGTGATCAATGACCGCTGGGGCCTCCGCCCGCACAACCACGACATCGCTCGCCACGAGCATCAGCGATGCGAGCGCCGTGAGCGCCGACCGCCGCACCCTCGGCCCCCTCACCGTCCGAGCCGCGGACCCGGGCCTGTCCCGCCGACCGCCGCCTGGCGCTTCCGCCGGACGTACAGGAACACCCCGCCGACCGCCGCGACCGCGAGCCCGACCTTGATGACGGTCCAGATTGCGCCGAAGACAAACTTCAGGACGAAGAAGCCCGCGACGCCCGCGACGATGTAACCGATGGCCCGCTTCATGTAGACTCTCCCGCCGGGTGCCCGCCGCGGCGACCCTTGGAGACCGAATCATGCTGCAACCCGCACGCCCGTCAAGCCTCCTCGGCGCCCTCGCGGCCCTCACGCTGTCCCTCGGAGCGAGCCCCACCCGCGCCAACCCGCGCGACGACGGCGCCACGGCCGAGACCCTGGGGCTCGCCGACGCCGTCCGCGCCTCGGTGTGGGGGCCCGCGGCGCTTGTGTGGAACCCGGCGGGACTCCTGCGGGTGCCAGCCCTCCTCGCGCAGGCGAACTACACCTACCTCGACGGCGAGGGCGGCCATGCCTTCTCGGGCGCGCTGCTCGACGCCCGGACGAGCCCCGTCTCGGGCCTCGGACTCCAGTACACCCACGTCGACGCGACCCGCGCAGGCGTCCGCCGCCAGGGACACCAGGTCCGCCTCGGGCTCGGTACCGGCTACCGCGCGGGTGAGTTCGGCCTCTTCGCGGGCGTCGGGGCGCGCTGGCTCAAACTCGACCTCACCCCGTCGGGGAGCGCCGCGACGAAGCTCGACGCATGGACGGTCGACCTCGGCCTGATCTTCGACTTCGCCGACCGGGTCCGCTTCGGCGTGACGGGACAGAACCTCGTGGGGCTCGACGACGCGGACGCCCGACGCACGCTCGCCCTTGGGCTCTCGTTCGTGTTCTCGGGGCTCGAGGTCGGCGCGACCCTCGACCTCGACCTCTCGGGCCTCGCGCGAACCCCCGAGGGCAACCGCCGCACCATCACGGCCTGGGCGCTCGGCGCCGACTACGGGGTCGGCGAGGCAGTCCGCCTGCGGGCGGGGCTCGCGGCCGATGCGCTGACCGAGCGCGAGCGACTGACCGCGGGGCTCGGCTGGTCGACCCAGTCCGTCGGCCTCGACATCGGCTGGTCCACAGCGGTCGTCGACCCGGCCGACATGGTCTTCGCGGTGACCCTCCGTGTGCTGCCGTCGCTCTGACACGACCGCCACCAATCCATCAAATGTTTCTACGATCCGGGAGCTTGCGCTTTGCCAACCCGGACCCTTGACGCGACCGGGGGCTGCCGCTAAAAGCCCTCTCCCGTTTCGCGCACCGCCCCGGACGTCCCGGACGGCGCCCCGCGCAGCCGCTGGAGCTCCCATGGCCCTCTCCAAATTCCTCTTT
>SYAK01000032.1 GCA_005788935.1 Pseudomonadota bacterium | reverse complement strand
GTCGAAGGTGCGCTGGTCCTGGGGGTTGGCGACGACATCGGCGAGGGTCGGGGTCGACATGCAGCACTCCTCGGGCGGACTCGAGGCCTCGGTCGTGCGGCGCTGCGCCGTCTGGCCGGGCCCGCGGCGGGCTCGTGGGCCCGACGCGACGCGACGGTTTACCACAGGCCCCGGCGCTGCTCAATCGCCCCCGACCCGGAAAACGCGTCCGCCTCAGCCGCGGGCGACCGCCTCGCGGACAGCGTCGTGAAAACGCGGCCGGAACCCGCGCAGCCGCGGTTGTGCGCGCTCGCCGAGCGCCACCCGGTTCGTCAGCAGCACGACCGTGAGGTCCCGCGCCGGTTCGAGCCAGACGCTCGTCCCGGTGAATCCCAGATGACCGACCGCGTCCGGTGCGACCGTCTCGCCCGCGGAGCTCCCGTGGGCGCTCGGGCTGTCCCAGGCGAGCCGCCAGGTCGAGCCGTCAGGTTGGGCTGGCGCCGCCCAGAAGGCCCGCACGACGTCGCCGCTGACGCCAGCGAGCGGTCCGTGCGATGGCGTCGGGGCCCCGCGGGCGAGCGCCACGAGACCAGCTCCCCAGGCCGTCACGGCGCGCGCGGTGGCGAAGAGACCGGCGTGGCCTGCCGCGCCTCCCGCCGCCCACGCCTGCGGGTCATGGACCTCACCCTGCACGACGCGTCCGCGGGCTGGGCAGGGGCCGCACGCGACGAAGCGTTCCGGCGCGCGCGGCGGTGAGACACCTCCGAACCCCTGGAAACGTCCGCGGAGCGCTCCGAGTCGCCGCTCGAGCTCAAAGTAAAGAAGCATGAAGCCGATGTCGCTGTAGCAGGCCGGCGCACCGGGGCGACTCTCGAGGGCGGCGTGTCGCGTCAGCGCCTCGAGCGCCGACCGCGCCTCCCGCGACCCAGCGCGACACCGTGGCGGCAGCGCGCGCCACCACGTGAAGAAGGGTGGCAGCCCCGCCCGGTGTCCGAGCAGCGCGCGCGCCGTGACGTGCGGCGGCAGGTCAGGAGACATCGGCGCGTCGAGGTCGAGCGCGCCCGCGGACACTGCCTGCATCGCCAGCGTCCCGACCACCCTCGGCTTCGTCAGCGACGCGAGGTCCCAGCGAAGGGCCTGCGGGTGAACGTCGCCGTGGTCGCCCGCGAGGACCGCCTCCCCAGCGCGTCGTCCACCGTGCCAGACCGCGGCGGCGCCCTCGGGGAAGGCCCCCTCCGCGCGCCCCTCGCGCAGCAGCCCCCCGAGCATCGGGCCGAGCGGGCCGGTCTGCCAGACCGTGCCCCGCGTCATGCAGCCTCTGCGAAGGTCAGCCCGGCGCCGTCGTCGTCGACCGAGAGCGTCGCGACGAAGCCGCTCGCGCGGCCGCAGGGCAGGGGCGCGTTCACCCCGCCGTGACCAAACGGCAGATCGGCGGCCACGGCCACGCCGCGCGGGGCCGCCCAGTCTGCGACGAAGTGGTGAAAGACGGCCGCGAGCCCACGCGTGAGCGCCTCCGAGGGCGCATGTCCCGCCGTGAAATCACCGAGGACCACGCCGCGGACCCCCTCGAGGAGGCCTGCCTGTGCGACCTGCGTCAGCATGCGGTCGACGCGGTAGGGCGCCTCGCCCGTGTCCTCGAGGGCGAGGACCGCGCCGCGCAGGTCGGGGGCGAGCGGCGTCCCAGCGAGTGACGCGAGCACGCAGAGGTTCGCGGGAAACAGCGGACCGGTGGCCTCACCGCGAAGGTGGCAGCGGAGCCCCTGGAATGCGACGGGCGCTGGCGGCCGGGGCCTTGCGAGGCCGCGCGCGAAGGCCGCGAGTCGGACCGCCGACCGGGCGTCGAGCCGCGGCAGCTGCGTCAGCGGTGGGGCTGACCAGGCGGGTTGTCCAGCCCCCGAGGCCCACGCGAGCAGCGCGGTCCCGTCCGAGAACGCGACGAGCGGCGTCCGAGATGCGCTCGGTGCCCCCGCCGCGAGGACGCGGGCCGAGCCGAAGCCCCCGCGCACCATCCAGACAACCTCGCAGTCGGCCGCGAGCGCCGTCGCGAGCGCATCGGCGCGTGCCCGGTCCCCGCCCGCAAGCCAGCTGCGCGCGTTCGGCTCCGCGTCGAGCAGCGGCTCGGGCAGGGTCACGGAGAGGCCGAGCGCCCGAAGCACCTCGGCGCCAGCCTCGGCCTGCGTCATCTCGAACGGGCTCGCCGGCGTGAAGCCGACCACGCGCGGTCGAGGTCGCGCGGTCTCGTTCCCTGACAGCGTGTCAGACATTCCCGCCGTCACCGGCTCAGCGCCGCCCGCCCGCCACGACCCGCAGGCTCGGTCGGGGTTCGGCGCGTCCGCTGTCGTCCGCCTCTGGTCGCGCGCGGCCCCGATCGCGACCTTCGCCGCGCAGGCTGTCGCCGATCGCCGCGAGGTCGACCTTGATGCCGTAGGCCCCGAGGATGTTGCGCAGCGATTCGTAATGGCGGTGCAGTGACAGTTTCACCGACTCGAATCCGTGCTCGGCGGCCGCCTTGCGCGCCCAGAAGGCGACTGGGTTCATCGAAAAGAAGCGCGCGTCGGTCTCGGTCGGCTCGATGAGGATGACGTCACCGCGGAAGTTCTCGTCGAGCTTCAGTTTTTCGATACCGAGCCGCAGCCGCGAGTGCAGCATCGTGCGGAACGCCTGATTCAGGATGACGGCCATCCCGAGGTCGGCGATCGAGCTGCGCCCGTCACTGACGAGGCGATGGCGGTAGTTCACGAACGGCCGGAACGGGTTGTAGCACACGACGAGCTGAGCGCCGTGGCGGACGGGGACGCTGATGTTGGCGGTCTTGCGGACCGCGGCGTCGACATAGTCCTGCTCTCGCCCGGGCGGCCCGATGCGGGCGGGCCGGAAGAAGCCCGGGATGGCGGTCGAGGCCTGCACGGCCTCGCTGATCGTGACCGAGTGGTCCTCGTCGTGCCCGAAGACTGCGCCCTGGGCCGTGTTGATGTTCGTCGCGCCGATGTAGAGGCTCTTGCCGCGGCTCAGTTTCAGTTGCCGGAAATCGTTCGGGATGCCGTTTCGCTCGAGGCTCTCGCGGACGTAGGCCTCGATGCGACGGTTGTCGAAGAGCCCCGACGGGAGCCAACCGAACGGCTGGGGGTCTGGGTCGGCAAGGGCCTCGAGGACCGGGGCCGCGAGGGCTTCGGCCGTCTCGAGGCCGGGCTCCGCGAGGAAGGCCCGCGCCCTCGCCGTGAGCGGCGCGACCAGTTCGGGCAGGCTGCGCAGCAGTCGCCCCGTGGCGCGAGGTCCCATCTTCGCGAGCTCCGACAGCCCAGCGACCGGGCGCGACCAGAGCTCGCCGAAGTTCGGGTAGTAGAAGTCCGCCATCCGGAAGCGCGGCATCCGTCGCGGCTCCCCGACGAACGCCTCGACGAGCTCCGACGGCGGCAGCCCGCCCGCGATCGGGGCGGCGATGAAGGCCCCCGCGGAGATGCCCATGAACATGTCGAAATCGTTGACCCTCGTGCTCCCGAGGAAGCGATCGAAGGCCTCGAGTCCACCGAGCTTGAAGGCGCCACCCGAGATGGCCCCACCCGCAAGGACGAGGGCCTTGCGGGCCCCGATGTGGGCCTTCGAGAGGTCGCTTTTCTGGACGATGGTGATGCCCACGTTGCGCTCCTGTCGCGACCCGCGCATGCGGGCCTGAACACCCGAGACGATACGCGCCATCGCGGGGTGCTGCAAACATCCGCGCGCGGGAACGCCCCGAAGTGGTATCCTTGACGAAGTGTCAAACAAGGTCCGGCGTCCGGTGCCCCGGTCCGCCCTGGTCCGCCCACGTCCGCCCACGACCGCCCACGACCGGTTGACATCCGCGCGCCTCGCGCTCTATATCCGCACCTCGCGCGCCGCGGCCGCCTCGCGTCCCCGCCCCGCCGTCTCCCCGCCTCCGCAGACCGCCGCAACCCGAAGGGTGAAGCCATGTCCGTCCGCATCTCCATCCTCGCCGCGCTCGCCCTCGCATTCGCAGCGTCGCCCGCCTCGGCCCGCCCGTTCGTGCTGAAATCCAGCTCGGAGCTGTCGCTGCAGCTCGGCGGCCTCTTCTTCCTCGCCCCTGACGCGGTTCCGTATGACGCGGTGTCGGCGTATCCGTACCCGCTCGAGCACACCTTCGCCTACACGCTGACGGGCGGCCACAACTTCTCCACGTCCTGGGGGCTCGAGGGCGCGCTGCAGGTGGCCCCCGCCGAGGTCAACCGGCTGACGATGTTCTCGGTTCACGTCGACGCCATCTGGCACCCGGTGAGCCACAGCTGGTTCGTCCCGTTCGTCGGGGCGGGCCCGAGCATCACCCTCGGCTTCCCGCAGCGTCAGAGCGGCGAGCTGCACGCGACCGACTTCGACCTCGGCCTCAACGCGGTGGCGGGTCTCAAGATGTACCCGTGGGAGTCCGCGGGCTTCCGTGCCGACCTGCGCTACCTCCTGCGGCTTGGCACCGAGAGCGCCGACGAGGCGACCGGGCACGACCTCATCGCGTCGCTCGGCCTCTTCGCGACCTTCGGCGGTGCTCAGCCGAAGCCGGTCGTTCCCGTCATCCTCGACACCGACGGCGACGGCTTCATTGACACGGCCGACAGCTGCCCGAACGTGGCCGGTCACCCGACCGCCAACGGCTGTCCAGACCAGGACGGCGACACGATCGCCGACGCCGAGGACCGCTGCCCCGAGATCGCGGGCCGCCTCGACGATCGCGGCTGCCCGGACAAGGACGCCGACCGCATCGTGGACCTCGACGACCGCTGCGTCGACGAGCCCGGCGTTGCCGAGTTCCAGGGCTGCGCCGACGCGGACGGCGACCTGATCGCGAACCTCGACGACCGCTGCCCGACCATCGCAGGCGTCAAGGAGCACAACGGTTGCCCGCCGCCGCCCCCCGAAGAGGTCATCGCGCGCTACAGCGGCGTCATGAAGGGCATCAACTTCGAGAAGGACAGCGACGTCATCATCGAGAAGAGCTTCCCGATCCTCGACGAGGCGGTCGCGGTCCTCGCGCAGTACCCCGCGACGCGTCTCCTCATCGAGGGTCACACCTCGGCCGAGGGCAAGCGTGAGCTGAACCTCGACCTGTCGCAGCGCCGCGCGGCTTCCGTGAAGGCCTACTTCGTCGGCAAGGGTATCGATAGCGGACGCATCGACACGCAGGGCTTCGGTCCCGACAAGCCCATCGCAAAGAACGACGTCGAGCGTAACCGCGCCAAG
>SYAK01000325.1 GCA_005788935.1 Pseudomonadota bacterium | reverse complement strand
TGGTTGCCGGTCTCGATCTTCAGGTGAACCCGCGCCTCGCGCCCGCTCGCGACCGCCGCCGCGGACAGCGCCCGCACGACGTCCGGGTCGTAGACGACGAGGCGCGCGTCGGCGGCGACCGCCCGCTCGGCGTGCCACGGCGGGACGTGACCGACGACGTAGATGGGCGCCGCGAGACCCTCCGCCCGCAGCGCCTCGGCCTCGAACAGGGCGTTGACGATGAGCCAGTCGGCGCCAGCGGCGAGGAACGCGCGCGACGCGAGGGCGAGCCCGTGGCCATAGGCGTCGGCCTTCACCACCACGCCGAGCCGGACCCCTGGACCGACCCGCTGCCGGAAGGAGCGGACGTTGTGGCCGAGAGCCGACGTCGAGATCTCGCACCAGGCGAGCGCCCCGCCGCTCGGGTCGAAGCCCGCCGTCACGTGCGAGGCCCGTGGCAGCGGTGGTTCGTCACGAGGTCGGCGGGGATGTCGGCGAGGATGAGGAAGAGGACCGTGAAGATGCGGCGCGCGACCTTCAGGTCGAGCTCGACGTGAGGACGTAACGCCTTGCGGATCCGAAAACCCGCCTCGTCATGAACGCCCTTCTTCGCCATGTCGAGGGCCTCGTAGTCGCGCATCCCGAAGCTGCCAGCGGTCGCGCGGGCGATGCGCGCGATGACGTCGCGGTAATCACGAAAGTGATCGCGCAGCAGATCGAAGCTCAGCCCGACCTCGACCTCGCCGACCGCGAGCCCGCCGAGTCGCAGCGTGGCCCCGCCGTCCTCGCGGCGCGCGACCGTGAGGTCGGGGGGCTGCCCGTCGTGCTTCACGTTGAAATCCATGAGGGCCTGCTGCCACTCCTGTTCGCGCGCGGTCGACGTCGTCCCCCAGAGCTCGTCGGCGATGATGATGCGCATCAGGTGTGTCTCCGGTCGTCGGGGGGTGGCGTGAACGGCGCGGGCCCGGCCGCGTGCAGCTCGACCGCGTGGACGGGCGGCTGCAGCGCGATGCCGCGCGCGCTGAGCGTCCGCGAGAGTTGGCGCAGGTAAGCGTCGCGCAACCCGAAGTGCGCGTCGTAGTCCTTGGCGCAGAGCCACGTCCGCATCTCGACGCGACCGGGCTGAACCTCGTGGATGAAGGCGAAGGCGCGATCGCCAGGGTGGGCCCGCGGATCCTCGCGCGTCACGGCTTCGGCCATCTCGGTCCCGAGGGCGACGGCGAGGTCGAGGTCCTCGCGCGGGCCCAGGAAGACCGCGACCTGAAAGCGGCCGTGCGCCTCGGGCAGCGAGGTGTTGACGAACACGGCCGCGGCGAGCTTCGAGTTCGGGACGATGACCTCGGTGTCCATGCGGGTGAGGAGGCGCGTCGTGCGCCAGCCGATGGTCAGGACCCAGCCCTGGTGGCGGTCGTCGATGATGATGTAGTCGCCGACGCGCACGGGCTGGTCGGCCGCGATCATGAGGCCGGCGAGGAAGTCGGTGACCGTCCCCTGCAGGGCGAAGCCGAGCGCCGCAGAGCCGATGCCGAGGGTCGCGAGGGCGGGCGTGATGTTGACGCCGAGCGAGGCGAGCACGGTGAGGCCGCCGACCGTGTAGAGCAGCGCGCGGGCGGCGGTCCGGATGACGACCCCCGAGGTCTGGAGGACCTTGCTCGTCGGGGTCCGCGCGTGGATCCAACCCTGGAGCAGCCCGTCGAGAAACAGGATGACGAGCAGGATGACGGCCGCGTCGCGGACGGCGTCGAGGACCGCGAGCGGACGCCCGTCGATGGGAAGGAGGCCGACCCAGAGCCCGCCCGCGAGCAGGCAGACGAGCAGGTAGGCCGGCCGGGACAGGGCGTCGAGGACGATGTCGTCGAGGGTGCCCTCGGTCTCGGCGACGCGGGCCTCGAAGAAGGCGATGAGCCGTCGCACCGCGAACAGTCCGACGAGCAGCGCAGCGACCGCAGCGACGGTGGCGCGGACCCACGGCTCGGCTGTCGTGGCGAGCCAGGTCTGGACCTCGGCCGGGAGCGGCCCGAAGCGGGCGAAGAGGAAGGCGCCGCCGAGCGCCGCTCCGAAGACGACGACGCGCCGCACCCAGCGGACGGCGCCCCGACCGAGCAGGCGGCGGCGGGCCTCGTCGCGGCTGGCCAGACGCAGCTCGAGCCGGTGCGAGATCAGATAGAGCCCGACGAGCCAGGCGAGCAGCAGGGCGCAGGACACGACCCAGGCGACGAGCGTCTCCTCGGGCGCTGACGCGGCGTCAGGCGTCCCGGCGGCGCTGGCGAGGAGCGGGGCGAGGGCGAGGGTCACAGGGAGCGACGTTGGCATCTCGGGCGGGGTGCGACAAGGGGATTGTTCGGCGCGCCCGGCCGTTGTAGTCACGGGGCGCCCGGGCGCTGGAGGCAGGTGCTCGGCGACAGACTCGCGACTGGAGAGGGCAGACGATGGACCACGTGCGCAGCTGGACGGGCCGCTTCAGGAAGGCGCTCATCATCGAGAACCCGAGTGAGATTCTGGACGAAGAGCTCGTGCGCCAGGGCTTCGAGGTCGAGCGGCTCAAGAACGCGCCGAGTGAGGACGAGCTCGCGCGCATCCTCGCGACGGGCGGCCATGACCTGCTCTACAAGCGCTCCGCTGTCGAGGTCACCGAGCGCGTCGTGCAGGCGAGCCCGAACCTCGCGGCGGTCATGCTGTGCTGCATCGGCGACGACTCGGTCGACAAGGAGGCCTGCGCCCGCCACGGAGTCATGGTGACGCACGACCCGGTCTCGAACGGCCGCTCCGTCGCCGAGCTGGTCATTGGCGAAATCATTGCGCTCTCGCGCCGCATCTTCGACTCGGTCATCGAGATGAACGCGTCGGTGTGGCGCAAGAACTCCAACGCCCGCTTCGAGGTCCTCGGCAAGCGCCTTGGCCTCGTCGGCTTCGGCAACATCGGCCGCCAGGTGGCGCAGCTCGCGCGCGGGCTCGGCATGGAGGTCTTCTTCT
>SYAK01000324.1 GCA_005788935.1 Pseudomonadota bacterium | reverse complement strand
CGAAGTGCGCGACTCGCCGCGCGATGAGGACGTCTGCGCGCGGGCCGACGAGCAGGTCGGCGGCCACGCCATAGCCGCTCAGCACCCCGCCGCCCGGGGCCGCGATGACGGTCGTCACCCCCTCGAGGCGGGTCACGGGCAGCAGCACCGAGCGCGCGTTCCAGGCGAGCGCCGTGTCGACGACGGCGCGCACCGGGCTCTCGGCGGGCTGCAGCGGGTGGCGGTTGTCGTGGTCGTGGGTGTGGGCCTCGCTGTCGAGCTCGACGAGGCCGACGCGGCTCAGCGGATCGATGAAGCCCGGGGTCGCGAGGGCTCCGGCCCCGTCGATGGTGACGCAGGCCGGGTCGTCGGGCAGCGAGAGCCCGCGGTCGTCGCCGGTCGAGATGGCGCTGATGCGCTCGCCCCGCAGCTCGATCGTCACGAGCGGCGCACCGCTCCGCGTCAGGCGGACCCCAACGAGGCGGGTGCACGTGGGGGGCCGCGGGTCATCGGCGCGGACCTCGGCCGCGAGCGCCGAGACCGTCATGAGGGCGACGGTCAGTGCGCACAGGGCGCGGCGACCGAGACGAGGGGTGATGAGGTCAGCGAGGGGCATCGACGGCCTCCTGCCTGGGCGCGGTCGGGGTCGGGGCGGTCGGGGCTGGCGTCGGCCGCAGCTGCGGGAGTCCGGCCTCGAAGTCGCTCCACGGCGCGGCGGGTTCGTTTCTGGCCCGGTCGAGGACGCGGACGCCATCGATCCAGACCTTCGCGGGCTTCGCGTAGACCGACAGCGGCGGCCCGTCCCAGAGCACGAGGTCCGCGCGCTTGCCCGCTGCGATGCTGCCGACCTCGGCCTCGAGCCCGAGCGCCCACGCGGCGTTCAGCGTCACCCAGCGCAGGGCGGCCTCGGGGCCGAGGTCGAGCCCCGCCTCCCGGGCGGCCCGAAGCGCCTTCGCAGCCTCCTGGTTCAGGCGCTGGATCCCCTCGCCCGAGTCCGAGTGAATGATCGGGCGCCCGCCCGCGACCTCGAGGAGGCCGGCGTTCTGCGGGATGCCGTCCCAGCCCTCGAGCTTGAAGCCCCACCAGTCGGCCCAGGTCGCGATGGCGATGTCGCGCGCGACGAGCAGGTCACGCACCTTGTAGGCCTCGAGGGCGTGGTGGAAAGCCTTGATCTTGAATCCGAACTCATCGGCTACCTGGAGAAAGCCGACGAGGTCCTGCGCCGTGTAGCAGTGGACCTGCGCGAGCACCCGCCCCTCGAGCAGGCCGACGAGCGTCTCCATCGCCAGATCCCGCGGCACCTCGCCGAACGCCTTGCCTGACGACTCCTTGCGGTATTTCTCGGCGGCGATGAAGGCCTCGCGGTAGCCGCGCGCGTTGCCCATGCGCGTCGACGGCGCCGCGTTGCGCCCGCCATAGACCCGCTTCGGGTTCTCGCCGCACGCCATCTTGACGCTGTCAGGGGCGCCTGGAAAGCGCATCGCCCGCGCCCCGCGGGTGGGTCTCAGCCGCAGCGTGACCCCGCGCCCGCCGATGAGGTTGCCCGAGCCTGGCAGCACGTGCAGCGTCGTGACCCCGCCGCGCAGCGCCCGCTCGAGCCCCGGATCTTCCGGCCAGAAGCTGTGCTCGGCCCAGACGCCAGCCGTCATCGGCCCGGTCATCTCGTTGCCGTCGCGCGTCGCGCCGATCGACGGGGAGGCGTAGACGCCGAGGTGGGAGTGGACGTCGATGAGGCCAGGCGTCACGTGGTGCCCCGCCCCGTCCTCGACTGGCAGGCCGGCCACGAGGTCTGCTGGCGGGCGGCCCGCACCGACCCACATGACGCGCCCGTCGCGCACGGCCACCGCGCCGTTGGCGTGGGTCTCGCCCGTCACCGTGTGGATCGTCGCGCCCTGCAGCACGAAGGAGCCCACCTCCGTCGGTGGCGCTTCGACGTCGAGGTGACCGCGCCGCTCGGCCTCGCCGAGGGCGGCTGGCGAGGCCGAGGACGGCGCCAGGTCCGGCGTCAGCGCACAGCCCGCCAGAAGAAGGCTGGCGACCGCGACGCGGGTGGCCCGCATCGCCACGAGGATCGTGAACCGCATGGGTGCCTCAGGGGCCGACGGGCGGCTGGAAGAAGGGGTTGACGTAGCGTGGGCTGACGCGTTCGGGTTCGCCGTCGCTTGCGCAGCGCGTCATCGAGGGGACCGGCCACGTGATGGTGCCGACGCACCACATGTCGAGCACCGCCATCCCGGGGAGCGTCGCTTCGTAGACCTGCTCGGCGTAGTGGAAGACCCTCACGGTCGCGTCCGAGGGGCCAAACCCCCAGTCGCTCCAGGCGTGGACGCCGATGCGATAGCTGACGCCGTCCTCGGGGATTGCGAGGTTCAGGTTCTCGGGGCCGCCGCCGTCGATGTCGTCGCGATCGAGGGAGGGGTCGTCGCGGACGTTCGGGTCGAACGAGGCCCAGTTCGGGTTGACGTTGTACCAGAACACGTCCCACGTGCGGTCAAACCAGGGATCGGGGCTGCCGTCATCGTCGAGATCCGGTCCGACCGCGAAATCGTGCGCGAAGTGCAGATCGAGGTCGGTCCCGCGGCCTTCGCCGTCCTCGGTCGTGGCGCGCGGGTCCGGGGTCGTCCAGGTCAGCTCGACGTGGATCGCCTGGTCTGGCTGGACGAGGACGGTGAACTCGGCGTCGGGGCAGAGGCCAGCGCCCGAGCTGTTGCCGAATTCGTCGCGCACGGACAGTTTGAAGGTGTAGAGGCCGACCGAGTTGACCTCGACCATCGGGGCGGGGTCGGTAAAGCCCGGGATGAGCGTCGGGCGCGGCGTCAAGACTGGCCACGCGGTGACCGACCAGTTCCAGTTCACGATGCTGCCGAAGGGGGCGTAGCTGCCGCGTCCGTCGAGGCTCAGGACCGTCTGCGGGATGACCTCCTCGCCCTCCGCGACGCGGATGACGGGCGTCGGGCACTCGGTGTCGGCGCCGGCGCCGGAGACGGGAACGGCGTATTCAGCCTCGAAGGCGTTCGAGCCGATGATGATGTCGCCCTCGTCGGGGATCGGCACGTTCGCTGCGTCGCGCGGGTTCACGGCGTCGGGCACGTAGATCGCCGAGAACGTGACCGAGCCGTTGACGGGCACCGAGAGCGGCTGCTGCGGCGTCGGGCCGGCCTCGAAGCCGGCGGGCAGCGCGTCGAGGTCGAGCTCGAAATCGAGCGAGCTCTCGGGAGACAAGGAGATGCTCGAGATTTCAAGCGGTTCGTTGCCACAGCTCGTGACCGTCACGTCGAGCCGCGAGACGGTTCCCACCCGCTTGCCGCCGAAGTCGACGCGCCCGGGCTCGACGAGCATGCAGGGGCCCGACTTGTTCGCGACGAGCGGGACCGCATGGCCGGTCAGCTCGAGCAGCGGGTCGTCCGAGTAGATGATGAGGTCGGCCTCGGCGGGCGCGGCCGAGTCGGACAGAAAGGTCACCTCGAGGCCTTCCCAGGCCTCGCCCGGGCCGACCGTGATGGCCTGCGCGAGGTCGATACCGCGCAGCGCGTCGGGGCCCGACGTCGCGAAGCCTGGCCCGCGGACGCCGAAGCGGCCGTCGCGCGCGATCCGGAAGCCGCTGACGCGGAGCGGGCGGGTGCCCGTGTTGAGCAGGGTCAGCTTCTCGACGACCGGGGTGTCCGAGCGCGGGATGAGCCCGAAGTCCATCCGCGCGGGGCGGGTCGCGATGCGCGGGACGCCCGCGTCGGTCGTCAGCGTGACCGTCTGGGTCGGGTTGCGGATGTCGTTCGAGACGAGCACGACCTCGGCCTCGCGCGGGATGTCGTCGTCCTGCTTCGTGTATTCGACGGTGATCTCGAAGCCCTGCGGGAAGTCGACCCCGCCGAAGGGCTTGATCGCGAAGGGCAGGGCGGCGGGCAGCGGCAGGATGCGGAAGGGCGGGCTGCTGTCGGACGCGCTGGCGGGGGCCGCGTAGTTGACGCTGACGTCGCGCAGCCGCAGGTCGCCCGTCCCGACGTTGATGACGCGGAAGGTGCGCGTCACGGTCTCGCCGGGATCCATCGCGACGTCGATGATCTCGAGGCGTCGCTCGTTCGGTGTCAGCTCGAGCTGGGGTGCGTCCTCGATGCAGAAGGCGCCGCTGCAGGTCGCGTCGTCGCCGGGCCCGGGGTCGTCGGAGCAGGCCCCGACGACCATCAGCAGCGCGAGGGGTGCAAGGCGGAGGGTGGTCCTGAAGGTCGGCATCGGGGGGCTTCTCCCGGAGGGCGGGGGTGCGAATCCCCATTGTGACCCACGAACGCCCTCAGCGCCAGCCCTTCGCGGTCGGAGGCGGTCGGAGGCCACCAGACGCCGCCAGGGACGGTCCGGGGGGCGGGAGGCCCCCGGCCCCTGCGCGATTCCGTTCGATTCCGGGGCCCTCGTTCGATTCCGCTCGATTCCGCTCGATTCCGTTCGATTCCGTTCGAGTCCGGAGGCCCCGTTCGATTCCGGAGGCCCCGTTCGATTCCGTTCGATCCCGGGGCCCGGTCGGATTCCGGTCGGATTCCGGGCGCGTGGGGCGCGGGTCCCGGCGTCCCCCGTCGCCCGGGTTCGCGGGCGAGCTGCGGGCCGTCTGAAACAAGATGTTTCCAGAGTGGGAAACAAGTTGTTTCACGGGGTGCGCAGCGCGCGTCGACCGCCACCTGTCCCGCGCTTGGTCAGGGCGAGCGCCGCCAGACCGCCGCGCGCGGCGCGCCCTGCAGCACAACCCGGACGTCCGAGGCGAGCTGGCGCCGCAGGCTGAGCCAGCCAGCCTCGGTCAGCCCGAGCGCCTCCATCAGCGCGGCCTTGCCGAGGCCGTCGGGGTGGCGCTCGAGGAGGGCGACGGCCTGGCCTGGCGGCGTGAGCGGCGGGTCCTCGTCGGTCGCGCGCAGCGGGTCAGCCGGCGTCGCGGTCTCCGCGGGCGGCGGCGCGGGCAGGCGCAGGTCGAGGCGGTCGAGGTCGGCGGAGACCAGCCACGCGACCTCCCCCTCGAGCGCCTTCGGGCCCGTGATCGCGGCGACCTTGCGTCGCAGCGCACTGATCGGGTCGGGGCAGAGGAGGCGACGAATCGCGGCGCGCGTCGTCGCGGCGCACGGGTACTCGCGACCCGCCGCCGCGGCCGCGAGCACCTCGGCCGCGCCGTGCTTGAGTCGACAGTAGTTCGCTTCGCTATCCTCGCAGGTGAACCTCGGCGCGTCGGGGACCCGCAGCGAGCAGGTCACCTGCGCGCAGCTGCCCACCGAGCAAGCGTCGAGGGCCTCGCTCTGGACGCTGAAGCTGCCGCGGGCCGCGTCCACCGTGACGGTCAGCTCGGCGTAGGCTCGCGCCGAGAGCCTCGGCAGGTTGTCGAACTCCGCGAGCGCCTCCCGCGCCTCCCCGGCCGCCTCCCGCCACATCGGCTCGCCGTCCGGCTCCCCCGCCTCTAGCGCCCGGTCCCGAAGCGCGGGCGTGTTCGGGGCGCCCTGCAGTCGATCGCAGACGTCCTTGAGCGCCGTGATGGTGGTCGAGTCCGGGCCTTCAGGCGGGCTGCGCCGGATCCACTCCCCGAGCGTCAGCCGCTGGGAGCCCTGGGCGAGCGCGGGACCGATCGCGCGGTCGAGCTCCGGTGCCAGCCGCGCGACGCGTCGCCGGGACACGTCGAGCCGCATCCCCCCGAGGACGCCCGGATCGAACATGCGGGACATTCGAGTCGCGATGATGGACTTGAGGATCGGCAGCCACCGGCGAACGCCTCGGAGATCCCGGGAGGGCCCCGACGGCTGGCGGGGGGGACCTCGAACGTCGCGAGCACCACCGCGCCGAGGCTCCGCGCCGCCAGCGCGCTGCGCTTCCGCTCGTGCGAAGCCTCGGGCGGAAGCCTGAGGACCGCGGCGGCGGCCTGCAGCAAGATCGCCTTCTCGGCGGCGCAGCGCTCGGGCAGCTTGTCGAGCAGGCCAAGCAGCGGTTCGCGGGTCAGTGTCTCGAAGCCGTCCAGGATGGTGAGATCCGCGAAGCTCTCGAGCGGCATGGGGCTCTCCGGGTCGTGCGCCTCGGGGCGCGGGGCGAGATCAGGGTGCGTGACGGCGCGTGCGGGATGGTGCCGCGGTTATCGCCTCTTGGCGATCGCCTTTCGACGGACGCGACGCCGCGGGCTCATGGAACATAATGTTTCAAACATGAAACAAAATGTACCAACCTGTTTCAGGTTGCTCGCGCTCGATGCGCTCCGAGCCTGACGCGCGCGTCGCCTCGTCGCCTCGGCCATCGGCGGGTGGCCGCATCAGCGGAGGTTGGGGTCGCATCCTTGCATTTTGAGCGAGCAGAATTCAATATCATTGAATGATCGCCAGAGAGCTCCTCCAGCGCCTCCACGAGCGCCTCGCGCTGCAGCCCGCCGTCGTGCTCCTCGGGCCGCGACAGGTCGGCAAGACCACCCTCGCGCGCAGCGTCGCGGCGGGCCACCCTGACGCGGTCTTCCTCGACCTCGAGCGTCCCCGGGATCGCGCCCGGCTCAGCGACCCCGAGCTCTTCCTTGCGGGTCACCGCGACCGCCTCGTCATCCTCGACGAGGTCCAGGTCATGCCCGAGCTCTTCGCCTCGCTCCGCCCCGAGATCGACGCGGACCGTCGCCCGGGGCGCTTCCTTCTCCTCGGGTCGGCGAGCGGCCAGCTCCTGAACCAGTCGGCCGAGTCGCTCGCGGGGCGGGTCAGCTACCTCGAGCTGCCGCCGCTGCTCGCCCATGAGCTGCCGCCCGCCGACGCGTCGCGTCTCTGGGTTCGGGGCGGCTTCCCGTCGAGCTTCACGGCGGGGGACGAGGCGCGCTCGCTCGCGTGGCGCGAGGATCTCGTGCAGACGCTGCTCGCCCGCGACCTGCCGCAGCTCGGCGTCCGGATTCCGGCCGAGACGCTGCGGCGCTTCTGGCTCATGACCGCCCACGTCCACGGGCAGCTCTTCAACGCGAGCCAGCTCGGTCTGGCACTTGGCGGCCTCGCCCACACGACCGTCGCGCGCTACCTCGACCTGATGGTCGACGCGCTGCTGTTGAGGCGCCTGCCACCATTGCTGCCGAACCTCGGCAAGCGGCTGACGAAATCGCCCAAGGTCTACGTCCGCGACAGCGGGCTGCTCCATGCGCTGCTCGGCCTCGGCGACCGCGACGCGCTCCTCGGTCACCCGGTCGCAGGCACGTCGTGGGAGGGCTTCGTCATCGAGCAGCTGCTCGCGCTCGCCCCGCCGCTCGCGACCGCTGGCTTCTACCGGACCGCCGCAGGCGCCGAACTCGACCTCGTCATCGAGCACCGCGGGCGTCGTGTCGCCTTCGAGGTCAAGCTGTCGAGCGCCCCGAAGCCCACCCGCGGCTTCTGGCGGGCCTGCGAGGACCTCGGCGTCGCGCGCGCCTGGGTCGTCGGTGCGGTCGAGAGCCCGTACCCCCTCGCCGACTCGGTCGAGGTCATCGGCGTGTCCCACCTGCGCGAGGCGCTCGGCGCCTGACGCCACCGCCGCACCAGCCCGGGTCGGCGCCGAAGTGTTGTTTCAGGGGCCCAGTCGGCTCCCGAGAGACCGAGGTGAGAGAGCCGCTCGATGAACGGGGTCAGAGCTGGTGCTGCAGCGTCGCCGCGACACCACAGGCCCAAGTTGAACCCGCCTCGCAGAGTCGCGTGCAGCTTGCAAAGCGCTCCGTGATGTAGTTGTCGGGTTCACGGTCTGAGTCACTGACCCTGTGTCTGCATTTAGCCTCTGCCGACATCGTCCGCCACTTTTTGGTCTCGGCGCGTTTGTCATACGATGAGCCCGCGGAAATGGCTGTAATGATCAAGATCATTACAGCGAGGATGCCAAGAGATGCAAAAAGTATCTTTTTGGAAACTGAGTTTCTCTTTTCTTCGACCTCCTGCCGCTCTTCATCCGTGCTGCGCTGCAGGTCTTCCACGACTCGAAGTTCATCGGCCGCGCGAGGTCCGAGACTCCTGAGGATATTGATTGCTGTGTTTGCCCGATTTCGCAAGGCCTCCTGGACCGGGTCGAAGCCGATCATTCCGGCACTACTACTCTTGGATGCCGAAAGCCCGTCGATGGCGACCTTCTTGAGAGGTCCTGGAAGTGAGGGCATCGGCGCCTCACTCCAAAACTGTTTCAACTTCATCTTCGTGGCGAAAGCTGCCCCCAACTCGCGCGCGGCATTGGAGAGGATGGAGCCTCCTTCGACGGCCTGACCTCTCGTTGAGATCTTGCGGGCCTCTTCAGCCAGCTCCGCGAGCATGGCGAACTCCTCTTCCTCAGTGGCGCCGCCGCCTCCGATGGAAGTGCCACAATACTCACAGACAGAGCTCGTACCCACGGACGCACCACAACCCGGGCAGTTCGTCGGTCGT
>SYAK01000323.1 GCA_005788935.1 Pseudomonadota bacterium | reverse complement strand
GGGCGGTCTTCCCGCGCAGCTCGTCGTCGGAGAGGCGCGTGAGCTTGTCCTCCTGCTCGTTGACGAGCGTCACGAGCGGACGGAGCTTCTTGATGGTCCGCTCGTTGGCGGTGCCGATGATCTGGGTCAACCACTTGAACATCGTCGGGTCTGCCTGCGATGAGGGGGCCAGGCCTTCGGGCCCGTGGGGACCGCCGAGCGGGATGCGCGTCTGCGGCAAGGCCGCGCCCGAGGGACGTCCGGGACGGTCGGGGGCCGGGACGATACCCTATCGTCGACACTTGCCAACAGTTTTCAAGGGCACGAACACACCGCGCCGCGCTTCCCGCTTGACCCGCGCCCGCTTCCGGCGCTTCACTGTCGCGCCCAGTGCCCCCGTCGAGCGCCGTCGACGCCGCCGCCGTCCACCGCGAGGCCCAGCGCATGCCCGATTCCGCCGCAACGACCGACTCCGCCCACGCGCGCATCCTCGAAGGACCGCTCGCGAGCGGCATGCTGCGGCTCGGCTTCCCCCTCGCGCTCGCGATGGCGCTGCAGTCGGCCTTCAACCTCATCGACATGCTCGTCGTGGCGCAGCTTCCCGACGGCGCCGAGGCTGTGGCGGCGCTTGGCATCTGCGACCTCGTCGCGATGGTGCCGACCATTCTCGCCAACGGCATCTCGAACGCCTCGGCGGCGGTCATCTCGCGGCGTGCGGGTGAGCGTGATGCGCGCGCGGTGTCGTTCTTCACGTGGCAGTCCCTCGCGCTCGTGACGTGGCTCTCGGTCATCTTCGGACTCATCGGCGGGCTCTTCGCCGAGCCCATCACGACTGGCATCTTCGGGGCGAAGGGGCACTACGGGGCGCTGACGATCGAGTACATGGCCATCATTGTGGGTGGTTGTTTCAGCATCCTGTTGCTGCTTCAGGTCTGCGCCATCATGCGCGCGCTCGGGGACGGGACGATGCCGCTCGTCCTGCTCGTGGGGTCGAACGTCATCAACCTGTTCTGGACCATCGTGATGGTCTTCGGAGACGGGCCGGCCCCCGAGGCGCTCTCATGGGCCGCGCCGGTCGCAGAGACCTTCGGCATCCCGCCGATGGGCGTCGCCGGGGCCGCCTGGTCGACCATCATGTCGCGCGGCATCGCGCTCGTCATCGGCGCGATCTGGCTTGCCCGCAAGAGCGCGCTCGTCACGTTCCGCCTTGAGGACCTCAAGCTGACGCGGCGGGCCTTCAACCAGATCTGGCGCATCGCGTGGCCGAACTCGGCCCAGTTCGTCCTGCGCATCTTCGTCATCCTGTTCTTCACGGCCATCATCACGCGCTTCTTCACGACCGCCGAGGATGCGACGTCCGCGACCGCCTACACCATCTGCACGCGCCTCGAGACGATGGTCCTCTTCCTCTCGATGGGCTGGGGGGCGGCCGCCTCGACGTACGTCGGCCAAAACCTCGGTGCTGGCCATACGCGCCGCGCGCTGGCGGCTGGTTGGACCGCCGCGGGCTACAACTTCCTGTTCACCGTCGGCATCCTGCTGACGTTCCTGCTCGCGACGCCCGAAATCATCGGCTTCTTCAATGAGCGTCCCGAGGTCATCGCGGTGGGCGAGTCGTACCTGCGTATCGTCGGCGCCTCCTACCTCGCGTTCGGCATCGCGGTCGTCTTCTCGCAGGCCCTCTCGGGGGCGGGCGCCACGATGGCTGGCTTCACCATTGACGGCCTCGTGCTGCTCGGGCTGGTGGTTCCGGTCACCCTCATCGTCATCGCCGCGACCGACCTCACTCAGACGATGACGTGGTCGATCATCGCCGCTGGCAACGTCGTGACCGGTCTGGTCTATGCCGTCTGGTATCGGCGCGGGACGTGGCTCGACTATCAGGTCTGACACCCGCGACGCACGCCGAGACCGTATTTTCACTCGCTTGTATGCGTCCGGACTCCGTATGGTCCAGCCCATGCTTCAAGCTGCCCGCATCCTCGCGACGGCCTGCGCCCTGGCGCTCTGTGTCCCCCTCATCGCGGGCCTTGCGGCGCGCGCAGAGCCCGCGGCCGTGCTTCGCGTCGTCGCGTCGGCCGGGCTGCGTGGGAGGCTCGGCGACCCCCTTTGCCGGGACGGCCGCGCGGTCGAGCCTCACCCCGCGGCCGCCTTCCTCGCCACTGTCGCTGAGGTCGGTGCGAGCCCGGAGGCCGTGGTCCTCGACACGGGCGGGCTGCTGAACCCTCATGGCGTCTCGCGTTTCGTCGCGCGAGACCAGCCCGGGGTCCTCGCCGAGGTGGCGCCTGCGCTCGGCTACGACGCGCTCGCGCTCGGCGAGGACGATCTCGGAGCTCCGCGCGGTCGCGTCATCGCGCTCGCGCGTCTGCTGGCCGCATCAGGCACTCCATACGCAATTCACAACCTTGCATGTTCAGGATCGGCGGGAGATCTCTGCGACGTCGTCCTCGACGCCGCAGACCCAGCGCGGCGCGTGCAGGTCGGCGGCGAGGATGTGGCCATCCTCGCGCTGCTCGACCCGAAGGCGTTGCAGCACGTGGCCCCTGACCGCGCAGACGGGCTCACGCTCACCCCCATCCCGACAGCGCTGCCGCCGCTCGTCCGCGCCGCGCGGGCCGCGGGGGCCTCGGTGGTCGTCGCGGTCCTCGACCTG
>SYAK01000322.1 GCA_005788935.1 Pseudomonadota bacterium | reverse complement strand
GGTGAATCAGGCGTGACGCGCTCTGCGCCTCCCGGAAGAACCGCTTCACCGCGCGCGGATCCATCGCGAAGTGCGGGTGCAGCACCTTGATGGCCACCTCGCGCTCGAGGCCTCTCTGACGTGCGCGATAGACGGCTCCCATGCCGCCCGTGCCGACGACACCCTCGATGTCGTAGCGCTCATCGAGCACCGTCCCGGTCAGCAGGCGCATCTCCGGGACCTCGAGCAGACCTGTGCCGCAGCGGGCGCAGATCATGACGTCGGGCGCATAGGTCGCGTTGCAGGCGGGGCAGATGTTGCGGACTTCCGGGGTGGCCATCGACGGGGCTCCGGGGGGCTGACTGCGAGGCGATTCGGCCTCGCGCGGGGGGCGTTTGGACGGCGGAACCTAGGTCGAATGACCGGGGCTGTCGAAAAACGGTGCCGCTTCGTGTATGCTGTCGCCGATGCGCTCTCCGTTCCGCCCGCCGTGCCTCTGGCGCGTGCCCCCCCTCCGTCCCGCCGCTGGCCTGCGGGCCCTTCGCGCGCTGCGCCGGCGTGCCCCCGCCATCGCGTTCGTCGTGTCGTTGCGCGTCCTTGCGGCCTGCAGTGAGCCACCCGCTCGATGCGAGCCGGACCCGGCGCTGCGTGAGACGATCGAGACCGAGCTGCGCCGCGAGCTGCGCCCCGTCATCGAGGCCGAGCTGCGCCGCGACCTGCGAGCCTCGGTGGCGGCCGACGTCCGGACCGAGAACCGGCGCCCGGGGCCGCCTCCGGCGCAGGCGTCCGCGGCCTCGCCGACCGTCGAGCTCGTGTCGTCCGGCTCGCCCCGAGAGCCCGGCACACGCCTCGCGCGCCTCGACGGCCCTCTCCGCGTGCACGAGCTGTCGGTCGGCACCGGCATCATCGATCGGGCCCCGCATGACGTCCGCGACCTCTATCCCGAGGTCCCCGAGGTCCTGTTTTGCTACACGTCCATCGAGAGTCGCACCCCCGACCTCACCTTGACCCACGTCTGGCGCCGCGACGGCGTCCTGGTGTCGCGCGTCGAGCTCGAGGTGCCGCGCAGCCCTCGCTGGAAGACGTGGTCCCTCCAGCGCATCCTGAAGAAATGGACCGGCACGTGGAGCTGCGAGGTCCTCTCGCCCGAGGGAGCGCAGCTCGCCGTCACGACCTTCATCGTCGGCCCCGCACCATCCCGCTGAAGCCTGCTCGCGCCAACCCGACAAAAACACGGACGATATTTGGAAACCGAGCTCCACGTCGCGTTCCTCTGGCACATGCATCAGCCGTCCTACCGGGATCCGGAGTCTGGCGAGGTGATCATGCCCTGGGTCCGCCTGCACGGCGGGCGGGACTACACCGACATGGCCACCGTGATGGCCGACTGCGAGGTCGCCCGCGCGACCGTCAACTGGGTGCCCGGACTCCTCGACCAGCTCGCAGCCCTCGGCGCGCCAGACGCCGAGACGCGCGACCGCTTCTGGCGCCTCAGCGTCGCGGCTCCGAACACGCTGTCCGATGCGGACATTCACTTCATTCGCGACCGGTTCTTCTCGTTGCCGCAGACGACGATGCTCGATCCGTGGCCGCGCTACCGCGAGCTGCACGACCTCGTCCGCGCGGGCGCACCCCTTGGCCCGCAGGAGATCCTCGACCTGCAGACCTGGTTCAACCTCGCATGGTGCGGCGCGACCATCCACGCCCACCCCGAGATCGCGGCGATCGTGCTGAAGGGGCGCGACTTCACGCCCGCGGAGCGCGACCGGGTCCTCGCCATCCAGCGCGCGACCGCCCTCGAGGTCGAGGCCCGCTGGGGTGCCCTCGCGCGCGGTGGCCGCGTCGAGCTCTCCTTGACGCCGTACTACCACCCGATCATTCCGCTGCTCGTCAACACCGACGCCGCGCGCCTCAGCGACCCACGCAGCCCGCTGCCGCGCGTCCCGTTCCGCTTCCCCGGAGACGCCGTCCGCCACCTGCGGCGCGCCATCGGCGCCGAGCGGCGGCACTTCATCGACACCAACGGCCTGGTCCCCATTCGCGGCATGTGGCCCTCCGAGGGGTCGGTCTCGGACGCCGCGCTGCCGCTCTTCAAGGGCGCTGGCGCCGACTGGATCGCCACCGACGAGGCGATCCTCGCGCGGACGCTGGCGCGCGTGGGGCGCGAGGACCCGCTTGGACACCTGCGTCCATGGGCGTCACCCGACGGGTTGACGGTCTTCTTCCGGGACCACGCGCTGTCGGACCGTATCGGCTTCGTGTACGCGCGCTGGCACCCGGACGCCGCCGCGCGCGACTTCGTTCACCACCTTCAGCGCATCCGCGCGTCACTCGCGGCCCGCGGCTCGTCGGCCGGGTGCGTCGTGGTGGCGCTTGACGGTGAAAATTGCTGGGAACACTACCCCGGAGGCATCACAGCGTTCCTGCCCACGCTGTACCGCGCCATCGCCCGGGCGCCGGGCCTGACGCTGTGCACGCTGTCGGAGGCCCGCGCGCGCCTCGCCAAACAGACCGAGCCGCTTCCGAGCCTTCACCCCGGCTCGTGGATCGACGGGACCTTTCGCACGTGGCTCGGAGACCCGGTCAAGAATCGTGCCTGGGAGCTGCTCGCCGCAGCCCGGGAGGCGGCCGCCGATCCGATCGAGGCCATCGCCGCGCGCGACCCCGAGCTCGCCGACCTGATCGCGCGGGCCGAGGCGTCAGACTGGTGGTGGTGGTTTGGCGAGGGCCACTCGTCGCCCTATGACCTCGACTTCGACGCCCTCTTTCGGGCGCATCTGCGCGCCATCTGGCGACGCCTCGGCCGTCCCCACCCGACAGAGCTCGACCGCCCCGTCCACCTCGGCGTGACGATGACCACGCCCGCCCCGGAGGCCCTCTCCGCGGTCGACCACACCCCCCCGACGGGGCTCCTGACGGTGCGCATCGACGGGTCGAGCCGCTGGTATTACAAGTGGCTGTCTGCGGGGCGCGTCAGGCCGCGTTTCGGCGCCATGCACCGCGCCGAGAGTCTGCTGCGGGAGCTGCGCTACTGCAACGACGCGAGCCACGTCCACCTGCGCCTCGATGTCGGCCCGCGAACCCGGGTCGAGGCCGCGCTCGGCACCGAGGCGCGGCTCACCCTTGTCATGCGCACCGACGTGGGGCTCGTCCACATCCCGTTGCCGACTCGCCTCGCCCCACCCGAGGGCCCCCACGTCGTCATCACGGCATGGGGAGACTGCCTCGAGGCCTCGATCCCGGCCGAACTGCTACGCGACGGCCTGACGGGCGGACGGCTGCGCGGCTGGCTCGAAATCGCACAGCGCACGCCGCAGGGGCAGGCTGACGCCCCTGAGACGTGGCTCCCGGTCGAGCGCTTCCCGGCCGACGGCGATCTCACCCTCGTCATCCTGACCCCCGCCGAGGGCGCCATCGCGGCCCTCGTCTGACCCGGCCCAACCTGGAGCGCACATGTCCGAACTCCGCTGGAACCCGCTCGACGAGGCGTGGGTCGTCATCGCCGACGAACGCGGGCGCCGACCGACCGACTTCCGCCCGAGCCGCCCTCAGCCCGTGGACCGCGCGGCCCACCCCTGCCCGTTCTGCCTCATCCAGGACGGCTACGGGACCAACACCCGGCTCGCGTCCCGCGCGGTCGGCGAGGACCGAGCCCTCGTGGTCGCCAACCTCTACCCAGCCCTCGGGGTCGAGGCGCCTGAGACGCGCCGGGCCGAGGGCCCGTGGGCGATGGCGGGCGGGGTCGGGGCCCACGAGGTCGTCATCGAGACCCGCCGCCACGAGACACGCCTGAAGGACCTGCCCGACGCCCAGATCGCGGCCGTGCTTGGCTTGTGGCGGGACCGCATCGCCGATCTCGAGGGGGATCGGCGGATGCGCTGGGTGACCGCCTTCCGGAACGAGGGACCGGCCGCGGGCGCGACCCTCGAACACCCACACAGCCAGATCCTCGCCTCGGCGGTCCTGCCCGAGCGCATCGCCCGCACCGTCGCCGCGACCCGCGCCCACCACGCCCGGACCGAGCGCTGTCTGACCTGCGACATCATCGCCCATGACCGAGCCGCAGGCGACCGCGTCATCGCGGAGCACGCCGGTTTCCTTGCGCTAGCGCCCTACGCCTCCCGTCACCCGTTCGAGGTGTGGATCCTGCCGACCACGCACGCCGCGCGCTTCACCGGACTCGATGCGGCCGGCCTCGACGCCCTGGGGTCGCTGCTCGGGAGGGTCTTGCGTGTACTCGATGACGCACTCGACGGCGTCGGCCCGAACATGTCGCTCCACCATGCGCCGAGCGGGCGGTCATTCGCGGCCGCGAAGGGCGAGCCGTGCGATGACCACTGGCACTGGCGCATCGAAATCCTGCCGCGCATCCAGGGCTATGGTGGCCTCGAGGTGAGCCAGGGCCTTCACGTCAACCCGACCCCGCCCGAGGCCGCAGCAGCCCACCTGCGAACACTCCTCTCGAGCGGCTCCGCCTGACACCCCTCCCCGACCGAACCCCTCGGAGGTCCCGATGCCTGCGCCGCCCCACCCGATGCCGCCGAGGCTGCGCTCCGGCGTGACCTGCGACCCCGTCGCCCGGACCCTCGACGACCCGCGCTTCGCCCGCCGAATCAAGCTTGATGACGCCGGGCTCGCCCTGCTGTCGGCGCTGCCTGAGGCCACCTCGGCCGAGGATCTGGCGAAACGCGCCGGGCTCGAGCTGCAGCAGGTCGCGAAGTGGCTCGCGCGCCTCGGCGACCTCGACCTCCTCGACACCCCGCGCGCGAACGGTCGCGCCGCCGACCGAGCCGCGCTAGGCGTCGTGAAGGCGGCCCCCGCGGAGCATCTGCGTCCCCTCGAAGGTGCGAGATTCGCGTGCACGATGTGCGGCTCGTGTTGCGGGGGTCATGTCATCGGCCCGGTGTCCAGGCCGATCCTCGCGGCCCTCGAACCGCACCTGCCCGAGCTCGAGGTTGAGGTCCGGGCCGAGCGGCGGGTCACCAAGGGCCTCTTCTTCATGACGCCAGCGCAGCGCGCCACGCCCGGCGAGGACGTCGTCTGCCACGCGGCCGCTGGCAGCTGCGTCTTCCTCGATGATGCGGGCCTCTGCCGAATCCACCGCAAGCTGGGCGCCGGGATGAAGCCTCTGCCATGCAGGATCTTCCCCTATGAGCTGACCGCGACACCGTCCGGTGTGCGGGTCGCCATCCAGCGCGAGTGCCGCGACTTCCTCACCGCGACCGACGACCACCAGCCAGCCCTCGCGGAGGCCCTCGAGGAGGTGCGCGCCTTCCTGCCAGAGCTGCCGCAGGTCCCGTCTCCGACGCTGACGCCGCGCCTGCGCGACGTGCAGGTCGAGCGCTGGTCGGATTACGAAGACCTCGAGGTGCGCCTGCTCAAAGCCTGCGATGTGGCCCAGGGTGCCCGCGCCGAGGACAGCTTCGCAGCGCTTGCGGCCCTGCTGCCGCCCGCCTCGGAAGACCCCGAGCCGTCCTTTCGGGCCTGGCGCGACGCCCTGCTGGCGCCGCTGCGTCAGATCCTCGCGGCCGTCCCGAGGGACGACGCGCACGTGGTCTTTCGCGTCGACGCCCTCGCGACCGCTGTGGATGCGCTCGGGGATGCACGTGGCTGGGTCCTCGCACGAGCCACCGCCCCCCTCGGCGCGGACGCGGCGCGGCTGCTCTCGGCCCACCTGCGGCACGCCGTCTGGTCGCTGTCGCCCCTGCGCGCGTCCTCGCTGGCCGCGGGCCTCGGTCGCCTGCACGCGGAGTGGCTGCTCGCGCGCCTCGTGGCCCTCGGGCGGTCCCGCGCCGTCAAGCGCTTCCACGTGACGACCCAGGACCTTCAGGATGGCCTCGCGACCGCGAACTTCCTGTTTCGCCACAAAGACCTCGAGCCGCTGCTCTCTCGCCTCGACCCCCTGACGACGGCCGTCTTCCTCGACGCGCCCCACACCCCGCGCGTCGATGCCGACCG
>SYAK01000321.1 GCA_005788935.1 Pseudomonadota bacterium | reverse complement strand
GCGCATCTGGATGCGCTATTTCACGCGTTTGGCGATCGTCTGGACAGGGCCTACGCCGTGCTCGACCTGCGCCCGATGCCCGACGCTGCCCGTGTCTTCGACGCCTTGCGGGCTGCGGGGGTGCGCGTCGTGCTGAACACCGGCTATTCGCGCCGGGTGGCCACGGGGCTGCTCGCGCGGCTCGGCTGGATCCTCGGCCGCGATGTGGACGCGCTGATCACGGCCGAGGACGTCGGGGCCTCGAGACCCGCGCCCGCGATGATCCACGCGGCGATGGCGGCCTTCGGCGTGCGCGATCCGGCGCGGGTCGTCAAGGTCGGCGACACCGAGGCGGATCTGCGTGAGGGTTGGAACGCGCGCTGTGGGCTGTGCGTCGGGGTCACGACGGGGGCTCTGGGGCGGGCGGCGCTCGAGGCGCTCGGGGCCGACGCGGTCCTCGATCGCCTCGCGGGGCTGTTGCCGCTTGTCGGAGTGTCGCCCGGTCTGGAGACGCGTTTGCCGACCGCTGCCCTGGCGCGGTAGGCTTTGGCACGAGGGCGCGAGGGTGCCCGAGGCGAGGTTTTCATGCGCACTGGCGTTCTGGTGTGGGCTGTGGCGGCTGTGGCGGTCGGGTGGCCTGAGGAGGGTCGAGTGGGGAGCTACGGGACGTGGACCCTCAGCCGGCCCGGGTTCACCATCGCGCGCGCCATTCGGGTCGGCGAGATGTCGGATCCGGCGCGGGAGGCGGAGGTCGTGCGGGCTCAGGAAGCGCGCGCCGCGCAGGCGACCGCACCCCAGGTGAAGGCGCTTGAGGCGTGGTTTTCTCGGGTGCGTGCGGCCCGAGGGCGGGGAGTTGGCTGGCTTGACGCGCTCGATGTCGGTCGCGCGACGCCTGCCGACGGCGACTACCGTGCACGGCTCCCGGGTCCTGTCGCCGCTGTGACCGCTGGGGCCCCGCCGGACGTCGTCGCGCCAGAGGTCGACGAGTTTGCGCTGTGGCTGCACATGCGTGCCGACGCGGCTCCTGTCGCCGTGGCGCGGGCGCTCGCTGGGGTCGCGCTCGGGGCCTGCGACATCGGGGAGGCGAAGCTCATGCAGGCACCGAGGCCCCTCGCACAGCGCCTCGCGTGGGCGGTGGATGGCGACGGCGAGGCTGATCAGCCATGGATTGTCGCGAGCCTGCTGTTCGAGACCTGCGGGCGCCTGCGGGAACTCGACGCGGTGGCGTCGGACGAAAAGGCCACGGCGGGCGTCAGGGCGCTCGCGAGACTTCTTTGGCATGCATTGAGTGAATCAAAGATCGGCCATGCGGACTGGGAGCTGCTCGCGCGGGCGGGCGCTGACGTCGGGCCGACCAAGGTCTGGGTCTGGGTCCTGATGCTCGGGCCAGCCGCGGAGCAGGCGGCGCGACGGGCCGAGCTCGAGCGGCGGATTGCGCTTGACGCGGAGGCGCGGGCCCGGTTCCTCGGGCCCTGGGTCCTCGGGACGCCGCCCTGAGCGCATCGCAGGGAACCGCTTCGCCCATCGCGCCGTCCTGACCGGTGTCAGCGGCGGCCCACCACCCGCGGCGCAGACGGAGGTGGCATCATGAACGCACAATATCTCGTCCGATGGGTTTTTCTTGGGCTCGCCCTTGTCCTGGGCGCCATCGGGCCAGCCTCTCCCGCGCGGCCGGCCGACTCCGACGGGCAGGCGTGGACGATGTTCGCGGCCCAGGGCCACATCGCGCGCCGGGTGCGCCTCTACCTCGAGGCGCAGCCACGGATGGCGCTCGACGACGTCCGCCTTGACCGGATGCTGTTGCGCGCAGCGGTCGGATATGACCTGTCCAGGCATGCGAGCCTCTGGCTCGGCTACGGCTGGACCCCGCTCGTGACCCCGGACTTTCAGGACGAGCAGCGCCCGTTTCAGCAGCTGTTGCTGACGCACAGGCCTGCAGGGGGCACGCTCATCAACCGGACCCGCTTCGAGCAGCGTCGCATCGAAGGGTCCGACCTGTCGCTCCGGGTACGTCACCTCGTGCGCTTCCTGAGGCCCTTTACGGCCACCTCGCCCTGGCGCTGGATCCTCTCGGACGAGGTCTTCGTGAACCTCAACGCCCCGGGACGCGGTCCAGGGCAAGGGTTCGATCAGAACCGGGTCGTCGCGGGCCTCGGTCTTCAGGCAGGGGCGGTTCTTTTCGAGGCCGGTTACCTGAATGATTTCATCGCGCGACGGGGGCAGGCCGATCGCGTGCGACACGTCGGGCTCTTCGCGGCCACCCTCAACTGGCCCTGACCGGGGCAGTCGGCCCCGTGAGCCCTGTCAAAAAGTTCCGCCTACCGACAGGGTCCCGCCGCCCAGGCCGGGCGCGAGGCTCATGCGTCCCGTCGAGGTCGCGCCAGGCGCGTCACCCCAGAGGTCGAAGCCCATCATCGTCGCGCCGGCGGCGGTCAGGATGCCGCCCGACAATCCCATCGCGATCCAGACCGTGTTCTGGACCTTGAAGCGTGACCGGAGGGCGTCAAACCGGGGGCCCTCCGGGATCTCGTCGCGCTGGGGCGACGCGGCCGTGTCGAGCGCGAAGCCGAGCGCCACGAGGCCTCCCGAGAAGACCGCGAGCCCGCTGCCGACCACGATCCACGCCGTCGTCGAGATCTCGCGCTGCGGGAGCGCTGCCGCCGCCTCGACCCCGCCGCGCGGGCTGGCGTCGGGGATGTTCGACCGCTCTGGCCGCGGCTCGGCTGGCCTTGGGACTGGTTGTGCGGCGGGCTCGGTCGCGAGTGCCACCGCGAGGCGCGTCGTCTCGCGCCCAGACAGGTCGAGCGCGCGCGTCTCCGTGACGTGGCCGGGCGCGGCGATCCGCACGGCGTGGGGACCGTGCGGCAGCCACAGCGACAGCGTCCCGGCCGTCGGGCTGAAGGTCTCGTCGGGCAGGGTGTCGACGGTCACCGTCGCGTTGCCGGGGGTCGTCGTCAACTCGACTGGGGCGAAGGTGCCAGCGCGCATGGCGGTCAGCGTGTCCCGGCGCATCGTGTCGACCCACGCGGGAAGGGCGTCCGTCGCGCGGACCTGGCAGCGCCCGAGGTAGATCCACGCGAGGTGCGGGCGGGCCGAGCGCATGAAGGCGAGCCCGATGTTGCAGTCGTGGATCGCGCGTGGGTACAGGGCCTCGGCCTTGCGGAAGGCCGCAATGGCGCCGTCCCAGTCGTTGGCGCCACCACGCGCGGCGGCATCCCGCAGATGCGCGTCGGCCCGCTCGCGCGGGGTCGCCTCGGTAGCCGCGGAGGCGGCAGGTGGGGCGTCTGCCGCGCGAACGGTGAGCGGCCCCGAGACGAGCATCAGGACGGCGGCGCACCCCGCGCGGAGCGGGCTGGGTGCGGAGACGCGTCGTGCGGTGTCGCCTTCGGTGCGGGGCATCGGCGCAGCCTAGTGCGGGTGGTCCGCTGTTTCAAGGGGTCCGTGGCGCATGTTTGGGGGCCACCGTGGCGTCGCGCGCGTGCGGCCCTCATGTCAGCCACAGCAGGGCCGGGACGCCGATCGCGAGCGACAGGGCGGTCGCGACGACCCCGAACCGCAGGTACTCGAGGAAGCCAAGGGTGTGGTGGTCGCGCGCGCTCTCGGCGACGATGAGGTTCGCGACCGAGCCGACGAGCGTCAGGTTGCCAGCCAGCGTCGAGACCCAGGCGAGCAGCATCCACCCCGACTCGCCCGCGCCGAGGCTCGCGGTGAAGGGCCCCGCCAGCAGCACGAGCGGCACGTTCGAGACGAGGTTCGAGCCAGCCGTGAGCGCCCCTGTGAACGCGACGACCCCCGCTGCATCATCGAGTCGCAGCCATGGGGCCACCGTCGCCCAGGCCGTCTCGACGAGCCCGCCCGCGGCCAGCCCGCGCGTCGCCACGAAGAGGCCCGCAAAGAAGACGAGCAGCTCCCAGTCCACCCGCCGGAAGGTCTCCGCTGGCGCACTGCGCGCGACAGCGAGCAGCACAACTCCTCCGCCGAGGGCCGCGAAGCCGAGATGGGCGCCCGCGAAGAAGACCGCCACGACGCCGCCGAAGACCGCGAGCGTCAGCCACGCCCGCAAGTCGAGCGGGGCCACGTCGGGGGTGGCCCCTGGCGCGGGCCTCGGGTCAGATGGCAGGGCGCGCTGGAACCAGGCGAGGCTCAGCGCGACATGGGCGACGAGCGCGACGAGGGCCACGGGCAGCATCTGCGCAAAGAATGACGTGAAAGACATTCCGGACATGCTGCCGATGAGCATGTTCTGCGGGTTGCCCACGAGCGTCATCGCGCTCCCGAGGTTGGCCGATGTGGCGAGGACGAGCAGGTACGGCGAGAGCGGCAACCCGCCCCGGACGCAGACCCGGACGACGACTGGCGTCATCAGCAGGCACACCGTGTCGTTGACGAGGAAGGCCGACGCGAGCGCCGACGTCACCGCGACCGCCGCGAGCAGCGCGCGCGGCCCTGGGAAGGCGCGCGCGAGGGCCTCGGCCGCGCGATCGACGAGACCGGCCTGGGCGAGGGCCGCGTGCATCAGCATCATGCCGAGCAGCAGCGCGAGCGTGTCGCCGTCGATGGCCGCGTAGGCCTCGCTCGGACTCAGGACGCCGCCCGCGACCATCAGCACCGCACCGAGCAACGCGCCTCCAGCCCGCCCCACGGGCAGGATGGGCAGCTTCGGGATCGCGATGAGGAGCCACGTCAGCCCGAAGGCGGCGGCCGCGAACCATGTCGTCATCGGTGCGCGCTCCAGGGACCGTACCGACGGCCCAGCAGCCGCACCGCGGGCGCTTCCTCCATACATTCGCAGGTACGGATGAAGGCCGCCTGCGGCGTGCTCACTCGGGCTTGAAGACGAAGGGCCAGCGGATCTGGCAGGGACCCCCGTTCGGCGGCGCGAAGGACAGCTTGCCGACCTCACGCCCGAGGCATTCGAGGACCGCCTTGCTCGGCAGGTCACCGCCCGTCGAGACGCCAGAGACCTTGCCGTCGAAGCCAATCGTGAAGACCACCGAGGCCTTCCCGCCGAGGTCCTTCGTCAGCTGCAGCTCTTTTTCGTAGCAGAAGCGGAAGCGTCCCGTGTTGCGGCGCATGACGGCGTTGATGTCGGCGCGGTCGCAGTTCTCCTCGCTCGGCGGCGGTGCGACGACCACGGTCGGCAGCTTCTCGCCCTCAGCGGCCGCTTCGCCCGGGCGTGGCGTCAGGCCGCGGTCTCCGGGCACTGGGCTCGTCGAGAAGGCCAGCGCGAGGGTCGCTGGACAGTTCGCGGGGCCCTCACAACGCGTTCCGAGCCAGACGGAGCCGGGGTCGGCTGACGCGGGGTTCGTCGCAACACCGGCGGGGGCGGGCGCCTCCTGGACGGCACGCGCGAGGTCGACCACGAGGCCCGCCGAAAGCTCTGGGGCGGCCGTCACGTGGACGAAGGCACCCGCCCCGGTCTTCTGGCGGAAGAAGGCCACCGCGGAGAGCACCGCGTCGCGTGCGCCGTCATCGAGCCGCATCCGCAGGACCGGCTTCGGTGCGTCGGCTGGCGCGGCGTCCGGCTTCGGTGCGTCGGCTGGCGCGGCGTCCGGCTTCGGTGCGTCGGCCGACAGCGTCACGGGCGGCAGCGCCACGCGCAAGCGCACGAGCGCGTCACCCCGCCAGCCCTGCTCGAGGCCAGCCGGGACCTCCGTGGCGAGCGCTGCGCCAGCCGGGGTCACACCCGCGCCCTCGCGCACGAGCAGCGGGGTCTGCGTCGGGACCGGAGACGCGGCGTGCGCGCCAGCGAAACGGAAGTGGCCGAGCTGGATCGCGCGCAGGGCGTCGAGAGCTGCTGCGGCCTCGGCAGCCCGCGTCTCGGGGTGCAGGCCGACGAGGACCGTGACCTCGTCAGGGGCTGGGCCGTCGGGGATGAGGCTCGCGAGCCGTTTGCGCAGGTCGGGACGTGTCGCGGCCTCGCCGGCCAGCGGCGCCTCGGAGGCGGGTGCCACGAGGTCTGCGTAGGTCGCCGTGTACTGAGTCGCGAGCCGTCCATCCGCGATGCCTGGCGAGGTCCCGCCTGCACCCACGGTCGCCCGGTGGCCAAGCCCGAGACCTGCGGGCGTGACGGGCGCCACGAGGCGCGGCTCGCTCGCGTTGAAGCCGGCCGGCGTGGCTGCACCTCCGACCACCGGCAGCTGGGCGCGTTCGAACTGCAGTGGCAGGCCGACCCAGCGTGGGCGCGCCGGCAGCTCGACCGAGCGGGCGAGCCCGACATGGCCGAGCGGCTGGTCAGCGACAGGCCCGAGCCGCTCGAGCAGCGCGATGACGACGCGATTTGGCGCCTCACCCACAGCTGGCAACGTGCCAGCGAGGGTCGTCAGGGCCTTGCAGGTCGGGGAAGCGTCGCTGGGCGGGCAGGGGACGACCGCCTCGGTCCCGCCCGTCACCCCGCCCGCCGCCGCGCACACCCCGCACGCGAAGGCCCCGTAGCGTTGGCAGAACTCGGCGAAGGCCTCTGGTGTTCCAGCGAGGGTGTCGAGGGCCTGAAGCGCGCGCCGAGCGGCGAGGCGCACGACGTCAGCTTCGATGGACGCGCTGCCAGGGCCGTCAAGCAGGGCCAGGGCGGCATCGCCGTCAAACGGTTCGCGCGTCAGCCCGGCCGACCCGTCCTGCGCTGCGGAAAGGGCGAGCGTCTGCTCGAGCACCTGGGCGGCAGTCCGCAATCTCGCGCCATCGGGGCCGGCCTTCTCGCTGCCGACGCGCGCGAGACCGAGCTGGGCGGCCGCATCGAAACCGGCGGCAGGCTTTGCGCCAAGGGCTGCGACGGCGATGAGGCGCAGGCGGACCGAGGCCGCGACGGCGTCAGGCGTCCCTTCGGTCACGAGGGCGTCGGCGAGGGCCACGAGGTCCTTCGCGTTCGCCTCGCCGACGGGCGTCTTGTCCCAGCCGGCGACCTCTCCGAGGCGGCTCGCCGGGGCGGCAGGTGTGGTGTCGGCTGCGGGCTGTGACGGAGGCTTCGGCGTCTCGCCGCCGCAGGCTGCTTGGAGGAGGAGGGCGGCGGCCGAGGCCGCTCCGAGGCGATTCCAGCGTTGACGGAGGGCCATGGTCGACGGGCTCCCTGGTTCGATTGGCTCGGCGGCGCCCGGCGTTCCGGAGCCGCGCTGCGCGGAGCGACATCTAGGCCGGGAGCGAGGCCTTGTCCAGCGCGCGGTCCGGGGCCATGATGCCCCCCATGCTCGAGCGAACCTTCCGATGGGACCATGGCGGCACCGCACCCCTCGCGTCGCTCGTCGTCGGCAGCGCCCCATGGTCGGCCGAGGAGGCGCGCGAGATCGGCGACGTGCTCGGGGCGAGGATTCTCATATCCCTGCAGGACGACGGGGACCTCGCTGGGCGCGGCCTCGCCTGGTCGACGCTCTGGGCGCTGCACACGCGGGCTGGTTTGCGGGCCGAGCGCGTTCCCATCCGCGACCTCGATGCGCGCGATCTGGCGCGTCATCTCCCGAAGGCGGTCGAGACCGTCGAGAAGGCCCTCGCGACCGGCAAGCGCGTCTACCTGCACTGCACGGCGGGCCTCAACCGTTCTCCGACCGTGGCCGTCGCCGTGCGCGCCCGGGCGCTCGGCAGGCTCGATGCGGCCCTCGCCGAGCTCGCCGTGGTTCACCCCGAGGCCGTGGTCGAGCGCAAGGTGCTCGCGGCCTGGGCGAAGGGCGAGCGCCTCGGCTGATTCTCGCGTGCGTCAGGGCGCGATGACCGTCACGGACGTGCCCCACCCGCTGTCGAAGCGCCATGACGGCCGTTGCGCAAGGTCGGAGGGCAGGTCCCCCGTGTCGACCGCGAGCACCCCAGCCCCAAGTTGCGCCCGAAGGCCCTGCAGCGCGACCACGAGGTCGATGGGCTCACCCGAGGCGATGGGCTCGCGATGGTCGCTGTCATCTGCAATGAAGAGCGTGATCTCGCCGCGGGCCAGCGTCACGCCGAGCGCCGCGAGCCCCGCCCCCGCGAGCGTCGCCCGGAGCCCCCCGGCCGCCTCGAGCGCCGCCGCCGCGTCACCGGGGAGCAGCAGCAAGGCCCCATCGCCCCGCCGCACGTCGACCGTTCCGCCGTGGGCGGTGGCCACAGGTGCGAGCAGCGCCAACAGGCGGCGAGGTTCCGCGGCCGCCCCGTCCACGCCGCGCCGCGCCACGAACAGGGCGTTCAGCATGACAGGTCCATACGCTCCGACGGGCGCCTCCATGTCGACGCCGAACGCGGCGAGCAGCGCCTGCGGCACGAAGCGGTCGGCCG
>SYAK01000320.1 GCA_005788935.1 Pseudomonadota bacterium | reverse complement strand
GCTTCATCGAGGCCCCGGCCGGCCCGCCAGCCGCACCCGGTCAGGCGGCGGCCGCAGCGCCCCCCGAGGACCGCGGCGCCATCATCGAGGACGTCATCTCGATCGCCTCGGTCCGCGAGACCCGCTGGCAGGACGGCGGGCTCCAGGTCGACGGCCTCTTCGCGGCCGACCTCGACGACGCCCAGGTCCGGGCCAAGCGCGCTCAGGTCCTCGCCGACCGGACCCTCGTCGGGCAGGTCATCGGCAAGGACGGCCGGCACTCGCTCCTCATCGTGCGCACCGACTTCATGTCCGAGGCCGACTCGGCGCGCGTGCACAACGCCCTCATCGACCTCGCGGCGCGCCACCAGCACCCCGACTTCACGCTGCACGTGGCGGGCTCGCCAGCCCTTGGCGCCGAGCTGAACGCGCTGATGCTGTCGGACCTCGCGGTGATGTTCGTCCTCGCGGTCCTCTTCATCCTCTGCATCATGAGCTGGCAGTTCCGCCACCCAATCGGGGTCCTCGGGCCCCTCGCGGTCGTGACGCTCGCGCTCGGCTGGACGTTTGGCTCGATGGCGCTCGCGGGCGTTCCGATGACGATGGTCTCGAACGTGCTGCCCGCCTTCATCATCTGCGCCGCGATCGGCGACGCCGTGCACATTGTTTCGGTCTATCGCGACTTTCGTGCGCGTGGCATCGACAACCGGCAGGCCATCGTGCGCGCGATGGGGGTGACCGGCATCCCTGTCGTCTACACGTCGCTCACGACCTTCGCGGGCCTCATCTCCTTCCGCGGCGCAAGCCTCGCGGCGATCCGCGACATGGGCACCTTCGGGGCCCTCGGGGTGCTCTACGCGCTGGTCCTGTCGGTCGTTCTCGTGCCGATCTTCCTGTCGTGGAACCAGCGCTCGCTGCTCGGACTGCGCCTCGCGACAGACGCGACCACCCACGTGCCCGATCGCCTCGACGCGTTCCTCGGGTTCACGACGCGCCTCTCCGGGAGCCCGCGAACTCCGGGTGGACCGCCGTCCCGCGGACGGGCCGCGCTGGTCCTCGGCGTCGTCCTCGGGCTCTTCGTCGCGAGCGTCTGGGCTGGCACCCTGGTGCGCCTCCACCACGATCCGGTGGCCTGGCTGCCGGAGGGAACGCCCGCGCGGACCGCCATCTCGGAGGTCAACACCCACGTCGGCGGCTCGAGCAACATCGCGCTCCTCATCCACGCACCCGACGGGCCGTCGCTGCGCTCGGTCGCGAACCTTCGCCGCCTCGAGGCCCTCGAACGACACATCCTCGCGTTCGAACACCCGGTGCACGGGCCGATCGTCGGCAACGCGACCTCGATCCTCGACGTGGTCCGCGAGAGCTGGCGGGCCTTCCACGGCATGGTCCCGGACTATTACCGTCTGCCGCCCGATGACCGCGGAGTCGCCGACATGCTGCTCGTCTTCGAGTCGCGCGGGCCAGCCGAGCTGAAGCGCCTCGTGACCCTCGACTACCGGACCGCCGTCATGACGATCCGGGTCAAGCAGCTCGACGCGTGGGCCTACAAGCCGCTGACCGAATACATCACCGCTGGCATTGCGCAGCACATCGGCGGGGCCTTTGACGTCTCGGTGACGGGCACCGTCTTCAACCTCTTCGCGGTCGCCTCCGAGCTGCTCGAGAACCTGCTCATCAGCTTCGGCTGGGCCTTCGTCGTCATCACCGGGCTCATGCTGCTGCTGCTGCGCGACCTGAAGCTCGGGCTGCTGTCAATGGTGCCGAACCTCCTGCCGATCGCGAACATCATCGGCTTCATGGGCCTCCTCGACATCCCGATCGACATCGGGACGCTGCTCATCGCGAGCATCGCGCTCGGCATCGCGGTGGATGACACCATCCATTTCTTTTATCATTTTCAGACGGTTTTTCGTCAGACGGGCGACGCTGAGGAGGCCATCGCGCACACCCTCGGCCACAGCGGGCGCGCGATGATCGCGACGAGCCTCATCCTGATGGGTGGCTTTCTCGTCTACATGGCGGCGTCGATGGTGAACCTGCAGCGCTTCGGGATGCTCATCGCGCTGACCGTCGCCTTCGCGTTGCTCTATGACCTCATCGTCTCGCCTGCGCTGCTGCGCCTCGCCTGCCGCAAAAAGGTTGCAACACAAACGACCATCACGCCTGCCGCCCCCTGAGGGCTGGCACCACGGAGGGACCCGCATATGTTTTCAGTTCAAATGATTCCCGGCAGCCTCCCAACCGCCCTCGCGACCCTCGGTCTCGCACTCTGGGCCCCCGACGCACGGGCTGTCGGGCCGGACGCCACCGACGCGGTGGCCATCATGACGGCCGTCGAGGGACGCGCCGAGGGCGACCGCATGTCCGCTCGGCTGACGATGACAGTGAAGGACGCGGCCGGACGCGAGAAGGTCCGCGTCGTGCGGGCCCGCGCGATGGACGCGGTTGGCAGCCGGCGCACGCTGATGCTGTTCGAATCCCCCGCCGAGGACCGCGGAACCGGCCTCCTGACCATCGACCACGACGACGGGAAGAAGGCCGACGACCAGTGGCTCTACCTGCCGTCGCTCGCGAAGACCACGCGCATCTCGGGCGCGGGGCGGGCTGGCGCCTTCCTTGGATCGGATCTCACCTATGCCGACATGACCGGCAAGGACGTCAAAGATTACGCTTACACGATTTCTCAGCAATCGGTGAAGGTCGACGGCGAGGACTGCTGGCTCATCGAGTCGAAGCCGAAGTCCGCCAAGGTCAAGGACGAGACGGGCTACGAGCGGTCGCAAGTCTGGGTGTCGAAGGCGAAGCTGATGCCTGTCCAGATGAAGGCGTGGCTCGCGAACGGGCGCAAGGTCAAGCAGCTGCGCTTCGTCGACATCGTGAAGCAGGATGGCCTCTGGGTCGCGAAGAAGATCATGGTCCGGACGCTCGACGCCGCGGGGCAGCCCGAGTCGACAACGATCCTGGTCTGGTCGGAGCTGCGTTTTGGGGACGCGGGCGTCACGGAGAGCGACTTCACCGAGCGCCGCCTCGAGAAGGGGCTCTGAGATGACCCGCGCGGGCGCCGCTGCGGCGCTCCTCGTCGCGACGGGGCTGGCGCTCGGCGTGGCCCCGGCCGCGGCGGACGCCCCGCAGGTTGCCGCGGACGGGGCCGGGGCGACTGAAGGCACCGACGACGGCGAGGCGACCGGAGGCGAGGATGAGGCCTTCGATTTCGGCGATGAGGCGCCCGCTGTGCCCCCCGCCGAAGGTCCGGCGACGACGGGCGACCAGGCCTTCGACTTCGGCGACACGACCTCCACCCCCGCGGTCCTGTCAGCCCCGGGCTACACGCTGTCACTGACCGGATTCTTCCGCTCGGATGCGGGCCTCTGGGTCGAGCGCCTCCGGGACGAACCGCTCGCCAAGGCGCGCCAGTCACTCGATCTGGTCGGCGCCTGGCGGTGGGGCCGCTGGTCGGCGGGCCTCGCGACGCACGCGGAGTACGACCTGGCGACCCACGTCGACGCACGGCGCCTTGACGGGGCCACGATCGACGCCTACCGCGGGCTCATCGATCTGCGGCGCGCGTGGCTCGGCGTCGAGCTCGGCGATCTGGCCGTGACGACCGGGCTGCAGGTCCTGAACTGGGGCGAGGGGGACGCGCTGTCGCTCGTGGATGTGACGAACCCGAAGGATCTGCGGGAGCCCGGGCTCGCCGATCTCAACGACCTGCGGCTGCCCGCGCTGATGACGCGGCTCGGCCTCTACCAGGGCGCGCACCGGGTGGAGCTGCTCTGGATCCACGAGGGCTTCTACGGCTACCGGACACCTCCGCTCGGCCCCTTCAGCCCCCTGCCAGCGCTGCTGTCGAACGCCACTGGGCTCGACATCGCGGCCCTCCTGAGGGGGCGCGAGCTCGCGTGGCACCACGCGCCGCCGCGCTTCAGCTGGGAGGCGCAGCAGTGGCTCGGGCGCTGGGCGTGGCGCGGCAGCGGGCTCGATCTGGCGCTGCTCGGCGGCCTCGCCCTCGACCTGCAGGGGGTCGTCGGGCTGCCTGCGCAAGAGGCCCTCGCGGCGGGCGGTGACCTCGGGATCCCGCTTGAGCACCGGCGCTTCGGCCTCGTCGCGACGACAGGCGCCCTGCCGCTCGACAGCTTCATCCTGCGCTGGGAGCTCGCGGCCGGGCTCGCGCGCCCCTTCAACACGACGGACCCGGGGGCGAGCCCGCTGGCGGCGGTGAGCGTCGCCCGCTCGGACACCGTCGGCGGCATGCTTGGGGTCGCGTGGTCGGGCCTCGCCGACACGCTCGTGGCGGTCGAGGTCGCGCAGACGGTCCCGCTCCGCGGCGGCCTCGACTTCCTCATCCCGCCGGACCTGCCGCAGGTGGCGGTCCGCGTGAGCCACCGGGCGCTGCGCGAGCAGCTGAGACTGCTCGCCGTCGTGACGAGCTTCGGGCTCGCGGCCGAGCTCGGCTGGGTCGCCCGTGTCGACGCCGACTGGCGCGTCCGGGACGGTCTCGAGGTGGGCCTCGGCTACATCCACTACGGGCCAGGCGACCGCGCGGGCCCCATCGCCGGTCTCGAGCGCCATGACCGCGTCTCGTTCAGGCTGCGCTGGGATTTCAGCCTGCTCGGGGGCGGTTGACGGGGCGCGGCGTTCGCGGAAGTATGGGGCTGCAATGTGGGGCTGCAATGTGGCGCCGCCACCTGACCCGCCCGCGAATTCAGGAGTGATTCCATGCGTATCCCGTTTCGTTCCGTCGCCGTCGCCCTCTCGGCCGCGCCCCTCGTCGCCTGCGGCGGATATGCCAGCGTGCTGATGCAGAACTACATCGAGCCGCGCGGCGGCGTCCTCGTCCTCCACGGCAGCGAGGAGGACGCGATGAAGGACGCGATGGCCCGGATGGCGGCCCACTGTGGCGCTGGCAAGTTCCAGATCCAGCGCCGCGAGTCCGTCGTCATCGGCAGCGAGGCCTACGCCAACACCCAGACGAACTACGGCGAGCAGGAGCGGGCCGACAAGGCGGGCACGTCCGAGACCGCCAACACGCGCGACGGCTCCGCCACCGAGACCGCCGAGGCCGAGCGCCGACAGGTCCAGGGCGGCGCGACGACCAACCAGATCTCGGGCACCCGGGACGTCCGCGAGACCCGCATCACCTACGCCTGCGCGCCCTGAGGCGCGACGCGGCCGCGAGCGGGAGGGACCGAGGCGCGCCCCTGACCCTTCCCGCTGCGCACGCGCGGCGCCCTCACCCCATGACGGCAGGCCCCCCGGGATCCGTAAACGTTCCGACAATGATCCGCGCGTTCTGAGCCCGGACCTCCATCAGCAGCCGCCCGAGGCGCTTCTCGCCCGTCAGGTTCCCCGGACCGGCGTCGACGCACCCCGCAAGATGGGTCCCGATGCGAACGCTCCACGGTCGGGCCACCCCCGGTCGTGCCGGACGCGGACGGCACGGACATTCGGACATGTGTGATGCATTCTGAAACGTGCGCGGGCGGGAAGGGACATGACGTGCAGGTCATGAACGTCCGTCCTCGCGTCGGCGGCGTTCACGACACCGCCGCGGAGACAGCCCGGGGAGCCTCCGCCACCGGGCCGCCACCACCAACCGGTGCGGCCTCCAGAATCGGCCCTGAGTGGGGGGCCAGACGGTTCGGGGACCGAGGACACACACGTTCATCGCCAGGGTGAAGGTCCGGCGCCGGTCGACGCGGATGACTGCGCCGAGGTGAGGAATTCAGCCGCCAGGAATGTCCATGTGCCACATTGCGCGAGCCGACACCCGGCACAGCGCAGGCACCCCAGTAAATCTGCGATTGCGACAGCTACTTTACCAGGAACTGTCCCATCAACCCGCCGTCCTCATGGTTGCTCATATGGCAGTGATACATGTAAGGGTCGGTCGCGCTGGCAAAGTCATCGAACCTCGCGATGAAGCTCACTGACGCGTTGACCGGCACGAACACGGTATCCTTCCAACCCTGCTCCCAGGCGTCGATCTGGCCGGGGCTACGCGCGACGATCTTGAACTGGACGTCGTGGATGTGGAACACGTGGCCAAAGGTCCTGTTGTTCTTGATGGTCCACTTCGCCACCGCGTTCAGGGCGACGACATGGTTGATCGTGTCCATGTTGAAGCTCGCATGATCGAAACTGAACGGTGTTCCTGGCCCCTGATCCGTAATCGACAGCGTGCGGCTGTTGGTCACGTCGGCGTCGGTCCAGTAGGTGTTCCTGACCAGCGCTTGTGGCACTTGGGTGATGGCGTCCGCGGTCGCCGGGCCCACGGAAATCTTGAGCATGTCGAAGGTCTTGTTGTTCAGCAGACTGCCGAAGTTGCCGCTGCTCTGGGGCTCGCCACCCGGAAAGCCCAGCGGAAATCCACCATTGAACGCTTGCATCGCGAACGTCGCACCTGGGGCCTCTTTCGACAGGTCGAGCAGGATCTCGACCCGCTCCCCCGCGGACAGCATCAGCTTCGTCAGCGGAACGGGCGCATCAAGCAGGCCGCCGTCGTTGCCGATCAGCTGAAACGTGCGACCATCCGCAAAACCGAGCATGTAACTCCGCTCGGTCTCTGCATTCAGCAGGCGCAGCCGCACCACCTGGGCCGGGAGGGTCGTGGTCGCGTCGATGACGCCATTCGCCATCAGGAAATCGCCATATTCGCCCTGCAGGTCGAACTGGTTGTCGGCCTTGAAGCGGCGGCTGCTGAACACGATCGGAATGTCGTCGACGCCGTAGGTCCGCGGCAGCGCCAACTTCGCCTCCTCGTCATCCTGAATGATGATGAAGCCACCCGCACCCTGGGCCAGCTGCTCCTTGGTGTGCTCGTGCATGTGCGGATGATACCAGTAAAGAGATGCGTGGTTCATCACGTCGAACTCGGGCGACCAGGTCGTCCCCGGGGCAATGACCTGGTGTGGCCCACCGTCCATCGCCGCAGGCAGGTGCAGCCCATGCCAGTGCGTCGTCGTGTCCACGCTGAGGTCATTGGTGACGTGGAGCTTGACGTGATCGCCCTTCTTCAAGATCAGCGTCGGTCCCCAGAAGTCCATGCCATTGTAGCCGAGCGTGCTGGTAGTCGCGCCCGGGCGCAGGGCCTTGGTCGCCTCGCCCAGGGTCAGGTTGAAGGTCGTGGCGGTCAACGCGGGCGGAATCCACAGCGTGCCTGGCAACGAGGGCGTCACGGTCGTGCCTTCAAAGGACGGGATGTCGCCCGTGGTCGTGTCCGCGTAGTTCGCGACCATGCCGTCCATCCCGTCCATCGTGCCAGACGCGATGTGGTCGGGCGTGTCCATGTGCGTGTGGCTGCTGCACGCCGTGGCGGCGAGGCTCGCAGCGCTCACCCAGCGGAGCACGCGGCCGCGGGGAGGCTGATTCATGTGCATCGGATTCTCCAAATGGCTGGGACCGCGGGAGTGCGCTCCAGACTGTAGACCACGAAGCGCGCGGCGGCGTTAGCGAACACGCGCAGGAAAGCGACGCTAGCGCGGTTCTCCTGGCATCGGCGGGTGCGAGGCCAGGAACGCGTCAAACTGCCTGTTCTGTGTGGGCGTCAGGATTGTGCGCATGTCCGCGTCGAGTTGCAGACGCACCGCGCGCATCCTGGGGAACGCATCCTGCAACGCGTCCTCCATGGCTGCGGCGTGACGCGCAACGATCGCCCGTGCCGCGATCTTCTGCCCCGCGGAAAGCCCAAGACGGTCGAACGGGGGCAGGATGGCATCGGGGTCACGCGCGAGGAAATCGGGCGGCGGCGGCGGTCGAAGCAGGTGCGCCACGCCGAGGCCTGCGACCACGCCCAGCCCAAAGACCACGACGAGCGTCAGCACAGCAAGCAGGAGGCGGGGGGCCGTGGGATGTTCAATC
>SYAK01000319.1 GCA_005788935.1 Pseudomonadota bacterium | reverse complement strand
TCGTGTAGCCGACGAGGGCGACCCGCGCGACGCTCTGACGTCGGCTGCGGCGCGTCTCCTCGTCGCGCGCGATGTGGGCGAGCTCGCCCTTCAGCTCGGCGATGCGGTCGCGGACGCGGCGGCGGTCGAGCTCGAGCTCGGACTCGCCAGACCCCACGCCCTGCTGGCGCTCGGTGCCCTTCACGCCGAAGCGCAGGCGCGGAACCACGTAGGTGAGGCGCGCGATCTCGACCTGCAGGCGGGCCTCGCGCGTGTGGGCGTGGCGGTGGAAGATCTCGACGATGACGCCTGTTCGGTCGAGGACCTCGGCCGAGGTCGCCTTCTCGAGGTTCCGGGCCTGGCGGGGGCTTATCTCATGATCCCCGGCCACCACGTCGGCGTGCGGGCGCTCGCCCGGCACGAGCGGGCCGAGGTCGGCCTCCTCCTCGGGCTCCTCCGGGGTCGGCGGGGTCTCGTCGTCATCGTCGTTGTCCCCGCGGCCCTTGGCGCCCGCCTTGCCGCCGCCTTTGCCAGCGCCTGGCGCCGACGACGGGATCTCTCCCGTTCCTCCCGTGAAAGCCGCGAGTTCCTTCAGCTTTCCAGGCCCAAAGACCGCGGCGGACCCGAGGCCGCTTCGCCGCTGGCTGATGTGGCCCACGACGCGGTAGCCGAGCGTCGTGAGCAGCCGCCCGAGCTCGGCGATGTCGCCCGCGTGCTCGATGTCGCTGACGCCGGGCAGCTGGACCGCCGCGATGACCGCGGAGAGCTGGGGCTTGGACGTGGCGTGCATGGTCTCCTCCTGAGTCGAGGCTCATGCCGCATCGGGGGGCTGCCGGCAAGCCCCGAGCTCGCTTGAACCGGCACGCCGGGCGTCGCATCTGTCAGCGTGCGACCCCCCGCACGTGGACCAGGCGGGCGCCGTCGCCGAGGGTCACGAGGTTCGCCTCGACGCCCCAGACGGCGCGGATGGCGCTCGATGTCAGGACTGTCTCGGGCCGCCCGTGTGCGACGACCTGCCCACGCGAGAGCAGCGTCAGGTCATCGGCGAGGCGGGCGATGAGGTCGAGGTCGTGCAGGACCGCGACGACCGTCCGCCCAGCGGCGGCGGCCTCGCGGAGGTGGTCGACGAGGCGGGCCGTGTGGAAGACGTCGAGGTGGCTCGCGGGTTCGTCGAGGAGCAGGGCCGGGGTCTCGCGGGCGAAGGTGCGGGCGCGGGAGACCCGCTGACGCTCGCCAGCGCTGAGCAGTCCGACCGGGCGATGGGCGAGCCCCCCGAGAGCGAAGCGGGCGAGGGCGGCGTCGATGGCCTGCGATCGGGTCGTTCCGGTCGCGTGCAGACCGTGCCGACCGAGGGCCACGACGTCGGTCACGGTGAAGCCGAGCGAGTCGTTCGGTGCCTCGAGGTGCGCGGCCATGAGGCGCGCGCGGTCGGGCGCGTCGAGCTGAGCGAGCGGGTGCAGCGCGGCCCCGCGGGTCACGGTGACACGCCCCTCGGTCGGATTCACGAGGCCGAGCAGCGCGCGCAGCAGCGTGGACTTGCCAGCCCCGTTCGGTCCCGCGATGACATGGACGCGCCCGGGCTCGAAGGTCGCGCTCACGCCTTCGAGCAGGCGGCGCCCGCCGATCATCACGCCGAGTCCGTCGGCGCGCAGCGTCACGGGCCCCGTCATGCGGCCACCCCGCGCAGGTGGCGGGCGAGCAGCCACAGGAACAGCGGGCCGCCGAGCGCGGCGGTGGCGACCCCGACCGGCAGCTCGGACCCGAGGTGGCCAGCGAGGCGCGAGACGGTGGCGTCGGCGAGGACCACGGCGATCGCGGCGGTGGCCGCCGATAGCGGCACGAGACGTGCATGTCCCGGGCCGACGCGCAGGCGGACGGCGTGGGGGATGACGAGACCGACGAAGCCGATGAGGCCGGTCGCAGCGACCACGGCCCCGACGACGATCGAGACGAGGCCAAGCGCTCGCTGGCGCAGCTTCAGTGGGTCCACCCCGAGCGTCCGCGCGGTCTCGTCGCCGAGCGCGAGCAGGTCGAGCGCGCGCTGCGAGGGGCGGAGCAGCAGCGCCGCCGCCGTGACGACCGTCGTGACGACGATGGGCGCAAGCCACGGGCGTGCCGGATCGACGCCGACCGCACCCATCAGACGCACGAGCGTCCGCTGGGCCGAGGCCGCGTCCGACAGCGTCGTCAGGATCATCAGGGCGGCTCCGGCGAGCGCGTTGACGACAACCCCCGCGAGCAGCATGCGCAGTGGCGACTGACCGCCACCTCGTCCGAAGGCGAGGACGAGCGCGAAGGCGGACATCGCGCCGAGGAAGCCTGCGAGCGGACCCACGACCGCGGCTGCCAACCCCGCGCCGACCGGTAGCATGAAGCCGAACGCGCTGCCGATGGCGGCCCCGCCAGAGACCCCGAGGATGTACGGGTCGGCCAGCGGGTTGCGCATGAGCCCCTGCATCCATGCGCCCGCGAGCCCGAGCCCCCAGCCCGCGGCGAGCCCGAGCAGCACGCGCGGGAGCTGAAGTTGCAGGAAGACGCGGCCCTCCCAGCCGCCAGCGCCGATCTCGCCGAGCGGCACCGTCGGGAAGCCAAGGACGACCGCCAACACCGCAGCAACCAGCATCGCGAAACCCACGGCGACGCGGTCCGCGCGCGCGGTCGAGCGTGAAACACTTGCGGGCGTCATCGAACCCGGCGTGAAACGCGTGTCGGTCTGCTCGGTGGGCTCCGTCAACGACCACCTCCGGCGAGGAAGGCGCACAGCCTGGCTGCGACATCTGTCAGGTGCGGCCCGTTCCGGGCGAGGCGATCGTCGGGCCACACCCGGACCCGCCCGGTCCCCACCGCGGGTACCTCGGGGAAGCGCCGCCAGAGAGCCAGGGCCGAGGCCGAGTCGGGGAGAGCGGGGTCGGGGGCCGTGTGCAGGATGACGTCGGGGTGGGCCGCCACGATGACCTCGAGTCCGAGCCGCGCGGTCCGAGGGTGCCCTGCGAGCGCGTTCACGAGGCCCGCCCGCGCGAGCAGTCCGTCGATGTGGTCGCCGCCTCCCGTCGTGTAGGCGAAGCCGCCGTCGAGGGCGTGGATGATGGCGACGGTCGGGGCGCGCCCAGGTGGGCCGAGGCGGGCCGCGCAGTCGCTCATCCGCTGCAGCGCCGCCTCCATCGCGGCGTTCAGCTGCGTCGCACGGGCCGCGAGTCCGAGGCGACGGCCGAGGCTGTCCGTCGCCGTCCGCAGGTTCTCGAGCGTGACGAGCGGCAGCGCGAGCACCGGAGCACCGAGCGCCTCGAGGGCCGCCCGGTCGGCCGCCTGCGACGGGTAGTCCGCCATCAGCACGAGGTCGGGCGTCGCGCCGAGGACAAGCTCGGGCACCGGGCGCAAATCCCCGACGACCGGAGCGTCGACGTCGGGCGGCAGCTCGCAGTGGCGCGTCCGCCCAACCAGGCGCGGGGCCGCGCCGAGCGCAGCGACGAGCGACGTGAGCCCGGGATCGAGCGAGACGATGCGGGTCGCCGCGTGACCTGACGAAGCGTCAGTTCTTGCCGGTTCGTGGCGGCTCTGGCAGGCCGCGAGGGCGAGCAGGGCGAGCACGGCCCGTGATGATGCGTGGTTCATGATCAGGCGGTCCTACTGGAGCAGCGGCGTCGCAGCGGGGCTCACAGTTGCCGAACGCCGCGCCACGTGGTTCAACCGCCGCATGAACGCTTCTGGCAGCTCGCGCGTTGCACTCATCACCGGCATCACCGGCCAGGACGGCTCCTCCCTCGCCGAGCTGC
>SYAK01000318.1 GCA_005788935.1 Pseudomonadota bacterium | reverse complement strand
GAGGTCCGCGTTCGGGGCCATGGCACCCCGGGGAATTCCGTAACGCGTGGCATATCCGCTCGCCCCGAGCTCGAAGCGGTCGTCGTAGTCCATCCCGCGCCCGGTGTTGTAGGGCGGGTCGATGAAGACGAGGCGAACGCGATTGCCAAAGTGATGGCGGAGGCCCTTCAGCGCGTCGAGGTTGTCGCCCTCGACGAGCAGGTGGTCGAGCCCCGCGAGCGCCGCCTCGACCGAGGGGGCTGTCGCCTCGGGGGAGAGCGTCAGATGTGTCCCAGCGGGCGCCTCGGCATGGGCGCGGGCGGCCGCCTTGCCCGGCCAGACGAGCCCGAAGGCGGCCTCGGAGGGGTCTGCCGCTCCAGGCGCGGGTGGCACCACCTCAGGCATCGAGGGGCCCGTTCAGCGTCCAGGTCGTCTCATCCTCGCGGAGCAGGTCGGAGTCGGACATGGGACAGGCCCCTAACATCCCGGCCACAGCGGAGCAACGCCTTCGGCCCGCCAGCGCCAGCCAGCGCCGGGCGGCCGAGGTAGCCGGGGCCGAAGCCGAGCGAGCCCGGGCGGCGGTGTCGCGCCCCAGGCTTCGCCCGCGGTCAGCGGAGGGTGGCCGCGAGGCAGCGCTGGAAGGCCTCGTTGCCGATCGTCGCCTGGTGACACTGCGCGAGGACGGGCAGTGGGTCGTAGCGGCTCGCGCTCGCGGTGCGGAGGCATGACTGCCAGGCGGTCGGGCCGACGGTGTAGTTCGCGCAGGCGCCGATGAGCTCCGGGTTGCGCGGGTTGGCGGGGTTGGTCAGCTCGAGGCAGCCGACGATGGCGTCGCTGCTGAGGGCTGCCCGGCCACAGGCGCCGATGATCGCGGGGGCCTGCGGTCCGTGGGGGCGGGCCGCGCGGATGCAGGCCTCGACGGCCTGACCACCGATGACGGCCTGGCCACAGCGGGCCACGATCTCGGCCTCCACGGCCGGTCGGGGGTCGACCGCAGGCGGGCGGCCGGGTGCGGGGTGGTGGGGCGGAGGCGTGACGGCCGGGGGCCGGTTGTCGCCCGGGTAGACGGGCTGCGGCGGCAGGAGATCCTCGCAGACGGCGGCGACGGTGCGGTCCCGCGGGTCGAAGCGGCGAAGCGGGATGCGGCAGCGGACGTCGCCGTGCCGGAGTGTCGTCTCGAAGTGGAGCGCCGCGCGGCCAAAGCGGATGTCGCGGAAGTCGAGCGCGTTCAGGGTGTCGACGCGGACGCGCCCGAGGTCGAGGGAGGCCACGCGGACCTGGGCCCACGGGCGGCGTCGGTGGCCAGTCGGGTCCGCGACCTCGAGCAGGAGCAGCGGGTCATCAAGGCGTGTCTCGAGGACGATGGCGCGGAAGCGCTGCCCGTCGACGATGGCGCTCGTGACGAAGCTGACGTCGGCGTTGACGAGGTCGAGGACGCGGTCGCCACGCCAGCCCTGGGCCGAGGCGGTCGAGGGGGGCGTCGCGAGTGCGGCGAGGGTGGTGAGGAGGGCGAGGTGGCGCAGCATGACGGGCTCCGTGGCTGGGGGTGAGCGTCGAACGTGGACAGGGACGGACCCTCGGGCCAGGCATTCAGCGCGATCTGTCAGGATCCTGTCACGGGATGACGCGGCGGGCGAGCCTCACCGCGTCCGCGCTGGGGGCTGACCGCCGCATCCGAGGCGGACGCGAGGCCATGTGGCGAAAGTGTTGTCCATCACTTGACACTTTTTGGGCGACGCCACAGCCTGCACGAGGAGGACCTGTCGATGTCGACATCACACCAGCGATCCGACGACCGCTCGCGCCGCCCAGGCCGCCTGTCGAGCCTCGCAGGTGGCGGGGCCCTCGGCGCGTGGCTCTCACGCCGCGTCGCCGTGCTGCGGGCCGATCTCGCGGCCGTGACCGCAGAGCTGCGTGGCGAGCGATTGCCGCCCGTCGTCCGCGTCGGACGGCAGCCCGCCCGCCACGGTCTGACGGCCTCTTCACCGCCACCTGCGTCTGACGCTGGCCTCGGGGACGGTCGTCGCATCGCGGGCAGCGCGGCCTCGCCGCGGTTCGTGACGGCGCGGATGACGCTCGGCGGGGTGACGCAGGCGCTGCAGCTCCGGACGGACGCCCCCATCCTCGCCCAGGCCCTCGCGGCCGGGCTGGCGCTGCCGTACTCATGTCAGGCCGGGGGCTGCGGCGCGTGCCGCCTGCGCTGCATCAGCGGGACCGTGCGGCTGCCAGACGACCACGCGCTGAGCCCCGCGGAGCTCGCCGCGGGGTTCACCCTCACCTGCGTCGGCGTCGCCGAGGACGACGTGGCGCTCGCGGAGGCGGACGCATGACGGCCGGGCTGGCCACCGACGCGCCTGCCGCTACGTCTCAGCGGCCGCCGCGCCGCGCGCCCGTCATCGCCCGCGAGGCGGCTGTGCGCGGGGTGCCCGGGCCCGACGGCACGCGCTGGACGCTGCGCATGCGCGAGGTCTGCGAGCGCACCGGGCTCGACCGGCAGGTGGTCCACTTCTACATCCGTGAGGGGCTCGTGCCGCCTGGCGCCAAGGCGACGCGCAACAGCGCGTTCTATGGCGAGGTCCACGTCGCGCGCGTCCTGCTCGTGCGCCGCCTGCAGGCCGAGCGTTTCCTGCCGCTGCGCGCCATCCGCGCGGTCTTCGAGGGCGACGGGCCGTTTCTGCCCGGGATGCCGGGCGAGGACGGCCCAGAGCCTGCGCGCTGGCTGCGCGACGTCAAGCGGGCGACCTCGGCGAGCCTCGCGCGGGCCGCGGATGCCCCGACGCGCGTGCTGGTCGGGCCGCTCCTGCGCGACCACGCGGTCTCGGAGGACGATCTGGCAGCGCTCGCCGAGACCGGGCTGCTCGCGGTGGTCGACGACCCGCAGGATGGCGGTGGCGCCTGCATCGCGGCCGAGGAGGCGTGGCTCATCGAGACCGTCGGCGCGCTGCGGCGGTGCGGCTTCACCGAGGCGCGGGGCTTCTCCGTGCGCGACCTCGGGATGTACGAGGAGGCCGTCAGCGGGCTGTTCGAGCGCGAGACCCGGCTGCTCGCCGAGCGTATCCGCCACCTGCCTGCCGAGGAGGCGGGCGCCATGCTGTCGCGGCTCCTGCCGCTCGTGAACCAGCTGCTCGGGCGCTACCACGAGGTCAAGGTGCGGCGCCTCTTCAGCCTCGTCTTCTGAACAAGCCACGGACCGGGAGGACGGTATGGAACGCGTCGAACGATTCTGGAAGATGTTGCCCGAGGCCGTCGCGGGGCGCCTCGGGCACTGGCGTGATGCCCTCGAAATCGTGGGGGAAATTCGCGACCCCGGGGTGCTCGCGTCGCTCGTGCCCTCGGCCCTGCGCGGCCTCATCCTGCGGCGCGGTCGCCAGGGGACGCCGACGCCGATGCCCGCGCGCCACGCGGCGTGGCTCGATTGGCGCTACCCAGCCGACCACCCGGAGATGGCCGACCTCTACCGGCGCGCCAAGCAGCACCAGTGGGACGGCGAGTCCCTGCCCTGGTCGACTCCGGTCGATCTCGAGGATCCGCGGGCCGGCGTCTTCCCGTTCGATTTCCTCGACTGGCAGGCGGGCGAGGCCCTCGGCATCCGGCTCGACGCGCGGCAGCGGCAGCGGCTGCTGAACGACTTCGGCGCCTGGACGCTGTCCCAGTTCCTGCACGGCGAACAGGGTGCGCTGCACGCGGCGGCCCAGGTCACCGAGGCCGTTCACTGGATGGACGGGAAGTTCTACGGCGCGACGCAGGTCATGGACGAGGCGCGGCACGTCGAGGTCTTCCTGCGCTATCTCGACGAGAAGGTCGGAAAACTCTATCAGATCAATGACAACCTCTTCACGATCATCGACGCGCTGAT
>SYAK01000317.1 GCA_005788935.1 Pseudomonadota bacterium | reverse complement strand
GTGAGCTGGTTGAAGCGGGCGGCGCGGCCCCTGGCGGTGTGCTCGGCGGTGGTGCCGGCGCGACGGCCGAGGCCAGCCGCAAGAAGCGCCGGCGGCGGCGCGGCGGCAAGGGCCGTGACGGCGAGGGCGCGAGCGAGGGAAGCGAGAACGAGGACGGGCCGGACGAGGGGGGACCGGACGAGACCGGCTCCGAGGTCACAAATCCTGCCACCGCCGCACCCGTGGAGGCGCGCCAGCCCCGAGACGGACGCGAGGGCGAGGGCCGTCGCGGGCGGGACCGTGGCGAGCGTGGCGAGCGCGGTGGGGACCGAGGCGACCGCCCAGAGCGTGGTGACCGCGGTGACCGAGCTGACCGGGAGCCACGCCGACGGGAGGACGCCGCACCCGCGGCCCTCGCCCCAGCCACCCCCGTCGAGGCCGCGATCCGCCTCCCCGAGCGCTCGGGCGTGGTCGACCTGCGCCCGCCTCGCACGCGCACCGGCGAGTTCCCCAAGGTCCCGGCCGCCGAGGCCACCCGCCCCGCCGCTTCGGCACCAGTCGCGGCTCCAGCAGTCCCCAAGTTCGGCGGCGTGATCGACCTCCGTGGCGGCACGCCGTCCCGGGGGCTCGCGCGTTCCTCGGATGAACAAGCCCCTGCACCCGCACCGACGTCCGCGTCCGACGTGGTCACACCGCGAGCGACCGAGCCGACCACGGACGCCACCTTGGCGGCAGCCACCCCGGTGACCGCCCAGACCGAGGACGTCGCCGTGGCCGAGGGCCCCATCGAATCGCAAGGGCCCGAGGTGGTGACCGAGACCGCCGAGACCGCCGACACGACCGAACTCGCGGAGGGCGAGGGCGAGGACGGTGACGACAGCGACGACGCCGAGGACGCCGAGGGCGCGACCGACGAGGCCGGCAAGGGCCCAGCGCGCGGACGTGGTCGTCGAGGCGGACGCTCGCGCCGTGGTCGCGGCGCCAAGGGACCCGGAGGGGCTGGCAATGCATGATCTCAAGTGGATCCTCGACAACCTCGACGAGGCAACGACGCGCCTGAAAAAGCGCCACCCCGACCTCGACTTCGCCCACGTCACAGCGCTCAACGAGGCCCGTCGGAACGCCGCGAACGCCCACAACGACCGCCGCGCCGAGCAGAATCGCCTGTCCAAGGAGTTCGGCGCTGCCAAGGGCTTGCCCCAAGACGAGCAGGTCGCGCGACGTGAGGCCCTCCGCCTCCTGTCAGACGAGGTCAAGCAGCTCGAGGTGCGAATCAAGAGCTGCGAGGATGAGCTCGAGGCCGCCCTCATGCTGATCCCGAACATCCCGCAGGACGTCGTCCCCGCGGGGCGCAGCGAGCACGACAACGTCGTCGTCAAGGTCGTCGGCGAGCCTTTCGAGCACGCCTTCGGCGGCCTTGAGCACGACACCATCGGCGACCGCCTCGGGATCCTCGATTTCGACGCGGCAGCCCGCATCTCTGGTGGCGGGTTTGCCGTCTATCGCGGCCTCGGCGCCCGCCTCGAGCGCGCGCTCGCGGCCTTCATGCTCGACACTCACGTTGACGTACACGGCTACGAAGAAGTCCTGACGCCGTTCGTGGTCCTGCGCGACTGCATGGTCGGGACAGGGCAGCTCCCCAAGTTCGAGGAGGACGCCTATCAGACCGCGCCCGACGGCCTCTTCCTCATCCCGACCGCCGAGGTCCCCGTCACGAACCTCTACCGCGGCCTGATGCTCGAAGCGGCCGACCTCCCGAAGCGGAACGTCGCCTTCAGCCCCTGTTTCCGCCGTGAGGCCGGCTCCCACGGACGCGAGGTCCGCGGCCTCACCCGCACGCACCAGTTCCAGAAGGTCGAGCTTGTCCAGCTCGTCCATCCCGACCACAGCGTCGCGGCCCACGAGGCCCTGACCCGCCACGCCGAGACGATCCTCGAGAAGCTCGGCCTCGTCTATCGCCGCGTCGACCTCTGCGGCGGCGACCTCGGCTTCGGGGCGTCCCGCTGTTTCGACCTCGAGGTCTGGCTCCCGGTCCAGAAGCGCTGGCGCGAAATCTCCAGCTGCTCCAATTTCTGGGACTTCCAGGCCCGCCGCGCCAACATCCGCTTCCGCCCCGGACCCGGCGAGAAGCCGCGCTATGTCCATACCCTCAACGGCAGCGGGCTCGCCATCGGGCGCACCGTCATGGCCCTCCTGGAACACTGGCAGACCGCCGACGGCGACGTCACCGTCCCCGAGGTCCTGCGCCCCTACATGCGCGTCGAACGCCTCTCGGGCCGCGCCTGAGTCCCTCAGGCCTCGTCCCCCGACGTCCCGAGCCCGTAGCGCCGCACCTTTGCATAGAGGGTGGACCGATCGATGCCCAGCGCCTCGGCGGTCCGCTTCTTGTTGCCCTCAAATGCCACGAGTGCATCTCGAATCGCCTCGCGTTCGACGTCCGCGAGCGGCCTGACCGCCTTTCCACCTCGCTGCACCGCCACCCCCTCGCGCGGGTCGCCTCGTCCGCCCTCGAGGAGCCCGCGCACCACGGCCTCCCCCACCTCCCGCTCATCCGTGAGCACGAGGGCCGCCTGAACGATCGCCGCGAGCTGCCGCACCTCCCCGCGGTAGTCCGCCTCGACGAGGACCGCAACTGCATCGGCCCCGAACGTTCGCGCGCCACGCTCGCCGCCATACCGCCGCGCGAAATACCGCACGAGCAGGGGGATATCCTCGCGCCGCTCGGCGAGCGACGGCAACCGCACGCGCAACGTCGCAATCCGATGAAAGAGGTCTACGCGCAGCAGCGCCCCCTCTCCCTCGCGTAGCGACGCAATCACCCGCACGTCGACGCGCCGAACGTCCGTCGCGCCCACCGCCTGCACGCACCCCTCCCCGAGGACCCGCAACAGGCGCGGCTGCACCTCCCTCGGCAACGCCCCCACATCGTCGAGGTACAGCGTCCCACCATCAGCCGCCTCGAACGCCCCCCGACGCTCCTCCACTGCCCCCGTGAACGCGCCCCGCACGTGCCCGAACAGGGCGCTGTCCACAAGCCCCGCGGGAAGGGCCCCGCAATGCACCGCCACGAACGCGCCCCCAGCCCGCGCTCCCTGGTCATGCAGCAACCGCGCCACGAGGTCCTTGCCGGTACCAGAGCCCCCCTCGAGCAGCACCGGCAACGCCGTCCACCTCACGCGCTCGAGAAACCCGACCACGCGCCGCATGGCATCGGACGTGCCGACAAGCCCGAAATAGCCGTCCCCATCCGAATCTCCCATCCGCTACCCTGCCCTTGCACCGCGCCCACAAGCCTGACGAGGAGCACCGATGACCGACCACCAACCGGACACCGCGCGACCACGACTCCCACCGAGCTGGCTCGACGCCCTCGGCGCCGAGTTCGACCAACCCCACATGCACGCCCTCCGCGCATTCCTCCACGCCGAGCGCGCCGAGCATACCGTCTTTCCCCCGATGCGCGACCTCTTCGCCGCCTTCTGGCACACCCCGCTCGAGCGTGTTCGGGTCGTCATCCTCGGCCAGGACCCCTACCACGGCGACGGCCAGGCCCACGGCCTCTGCTTCTCGGTGCGGCGCGGCATCCCTCCCCCGCCCTCGCTGCAGAACATCTACCGCGAGCTTCGCCAGTCCCTCGGGCACCCCCACCCCGGCCACGGTGACCTCACCGCGTGGGCGGACCGCGGCGTCCTCCTCCTGAACACCGTCCTCACGGTACGCGCTCACACCCCCAACAGCCACCGTGCTCGCGGCTGGGAGCGCTTCACCGACCGTGTCATCGAGGTCCTCAACGCCCAGACCCGTGGCCTCGCCTTCTTGCTCTGGGGCACACCGGCCGCGCAAAAGGCCGCGCGCGTCGACGCCACGCGCCACCTCGTCCTCCGGGCGCCGCACCCTTCTCCGCTCTCCGCGCACCGGGGCTTCCTCGGCTGTGACCACTTCCGACGCGCAAACCTGTGGCTCACCGAGCGCGACGAGGAGCCCCTCGATTGGTCCCTGCCCCCGTGACACGCCCACCGCCCCCAAAAGCCAAAAGCCCCCAGCCGTGTTGGGCTGGGGGCTCTTGGGGAGGAAAATCCGGCGACGACCTACTCTCCCACAGAGGTCACCCTGCAGTACCATTGGCGCTAGTGGTCTTAACTTCCGAGTTCGGGATGGGATCGGGTGGTGCCCCACTGCTAAAGTCACCGGAAAGCGAAAATCTG
>SYAK01000316.1 GCA_005788935.1 Pseudomonadota bacterium | reverse complement strand
GTAGACGAGGCTCGTCCCCGGGGTGAAGTTGTCGCTCGCCGCGACCCAGGCGAGGGTCGCTGTCGTCTCGCCGCCAGCGCCCTCGGCGAGGGCCAGCGTTTTGGCGCCCGCGAAGGTCGGCTTCACCGTGTCGTAGCGATAGGTCACCGGGACGGAGCAGGCCGACAGGTTGCCAGCCGGGTCGACGACGCGGGCCGACAGACTCGCCTGCACGTTCGCCGGGCCCACCTCGACGCGGGCCTCGAAGGTACCGTCCGCACGCCCCGTCGTCTGAATTGCGCCACCCGAGCAGGTCCCGGTGAGGTAAATCGAGACGTTGCTGCCAGCCTCGGCGAGGCCCGTGACGATCGGCGCCGAGTTGGTGTTCGACCACTTGTCGGGGTTGGTCGCGAGCCCGAGCGCCGCGAGTGGAGCGATGTCGTCGTGGCGGTAGAGGACAGGCATCAGGCTGCATCCGGAGACGTTCCCGGCCGTGTCCGTCGCGTCCGCGTAGAAGGCCGTCTCGGCGTTGCGGTCGGCCTGGACGGTAGCCGCTGTCCACGTGAGCGGCGCATTCAGCACCTCGCGCAGCGCGGCCCCCGAGCAGTCGGCGGTCTTGAAGACGCGCACCTTCAGCCCGGTCTCATCGACCGTGCCCGACACCGACGGGGTGCGGTTGTTGCTGATGCCGCTTGGGGCCGTCGCGGTCACGACCGGGGCCCGCGGAGCGATGTCGTCGTGGCGATAGGCGAGCCCCGTCGAGCACATGCCGGTGTTGCCGACAGCGTCGGTGGCAGCTGCGTAGAAGGTGGTCGTCGTGTTGGCGGCGGCCGGCATCCCTGGCAGCTCCCAGGAGCCGTTCGGGCTCGCTGTCGCCGTGCCGACGGGCTCCCCCGAGCACGTGCTGTTCGTGAAGAGCCGCACCGTCGCGTTGTTCTCGGCCGCTCCGCGGATGGTCGGGGATCGCGACGGTGCCGGCGACGTCGGGGTCGCGCCCGAGATGGTCGGTCGGACGGGCGCGACCGTGTCGTGGGCGTAGACAATTGGTGCGCTGCAGGCGCTGAGATTGCCAACCTCGTCGATGGTCGCGGCGTAGAAGCTCGTCGTCGTGTTGGCCGTGATGGTCGTCTGGAACGAGAATCCGCCGTTGGCGTCCGAGGTCGTGACACCCGAGGGAGCCGCCCGGGTACACGCGTTGGCCGCGTAGATCTGGACGCGGGTGTCTGGCGCAGTCAGGCCGTCAAGGCGCGGTGTCATGGAGGTGCGGTTGGGGGAGGCGGGCGTCACGCTGACCCAACTCGCGGGCGGCGGCGGGGTCGAGTCGTTGAGGTAGGTGACCGCGTTCGAGCACCCGGAGACGTTGCCCGCCGCGTCGGTCGCGGTCGCGCGCACCGAGGTGGTCGTGTCGAGCGGCAGCGTGACCGCGATGGCAACGGCCCCAGCTGCACTTGCACGGCCCGAACCGAGCGCTGTCCCGGTGCAGTCGGCGGTCTTGTAGAAGGTCACGGTCGACGAGACCTCGGCGCTGCCGTTGATCGTCGGGTTCGGCTTGTTGGCGGGCGAGACCGGGGTTGTCGAGCTCAGCACCGGCACGGCAGGCGCCCGGTCGTCGTGCAACCATGTCAACGCGGCCGAACAGACCGACGCGTTGCCCGCCGCGTCGAAGGCCTTGGCGTAAAACGCGGTCTGGGCGTTGGGCGTGGCTGGGACGGTCGCCGCGAAGGCGCCCCCGACGGCGGCGGCCTGGGTCTCTGCGAGCTGGGTCGTGCACGTTGCATTGCTGTAGATGCGCACGGTTGCGCTCACCTCGGCCACGCCCCGGACTTCGGGGGTCGTCGTCGCGTTCGAAGGCGAGGCCGGCACGGCCCCGTTCCACCGAGGGACAGCGGGCGCCACGGTGTCGTGCACGTATCGGAACCCGGGAGACGAGCACGGCGATACGAGCCCGACGTCATTGATGGCCGATGCAAAGAACGTGCGTCCGCTGTTGGCGTTGACGGTCACGCCGACTTCGAAGGTCCCGGCACCCGTCACGACACCGGTCGCGATCGGCGCTGTCGCACAGTCGATGTCGCCATGGATCCGGACCGTGGCGCCCGCCTCGGCCCGCCCGAGAAGCTTCGGCGCAGTCGACGTGTTGGACGGCGACGGCGGTGTCGACCCGGTGAAGACCGGCCCGCCAGGCTCGGTGTCATCGTGGCGGTAGGACAGTGAGCTGGCGGAGCACGCCGAGCGGTTGCCTGCAGCGTCGGTCGCGGTCGCGCGGACAATGTTGACTGCGTTCGGCGCGATGGCGATGACGCCCGAAAAAGCGCCGCCGACGTCAGCCGCGGCAAAGGTCCCGACGGGCAGGCCGCCACAATCGGCCGTCAGGAAGACCTCGACCCGGGCGCGCGGCTCGGCCTCGCCCTCGATGGTCGGGTTCGCGTTCGACGACGGTGAGACGGGCCGTGAACGACTGACGGTCGGGGCGGGCGGCGCGATGGCGTCGTGCAGGTAACTGACCGACGTGGCCGAGCACGGCGACGTGTTGCCCGAGGGGTCGGTCGCGACCGCCCACCAGGTGCTCGTCGTGTTCGGGGTGGCGGGCGCCGCGATGGCGAAGGTGCCCTCGGCGTCGGCCGTGGTCGCCGCGATAGCCCCACCCTCGCAGGCCGGGTCGGCGTGGAGCGTGACCGCCGCGAGCGGCTCCGCGAGGCCCGCGACGACCGGGGTCGGCGTCGGCGACGGCCCGGCCGGGGTCACCGTCTCGAGGATCGGAGCGAGCGGCGGGGTGCCGTCGTGCAGGTAGCGCAGCGGCTCCGGCGTGCAGGCGGAGCGGCGTCCGGCTGCGTCGGTAGCGCGGGCGTAGAATGTGGCCTCGACGTTCGGCAGCACGGAGGCCTCGGGCAGCTCCCAGGCGCCGTCAAGCCCCGCTGTCGCGAAGCCGTAGATGACGCCAGTGCAGTTCGGCGCCGAGAACAGCTCGACCTTCGCGTGCGGCTCGCTCCGCCCGACGACAGCCGGAAGCAGCGAGCGCCCAGGCGACGTGGGGCGCGTCGCGAGCAGCGTCGGGGGCGGCGGGTCCTCGTTGTCATGGACCCAGGTGAGCGACGTCGGCGAGCACGCCGAGACGTTTCCGGCCGCGTCCATGGCGGTCGCGGTGAAGACCGTGACCGAGTTCGGGGGAACCGTGACGATCGCGATGAACAGCTGGCTCGCGCCGGCCACCTGCGTCGCGACTGGCTCACCCGCGCAGTCCGGGCGCCCGTGGACGCGCACCGTGGCGCCAGGCTCGGTCTGGCCGATGACCGTGAGTGTCGTCACCGTGCTCGACGGCGACGGCGGGAACGTGCCGCTCATGGTGGGCGGGGCGGGCGGCTGGTCGTCGTGGCGATACTGGAACGGGTGAGAGCACCCCGACACGTTTCCGGCCTGGTCGACGGCGCTCGCGTGAAGCGTCATTGTCCCGTTCGCGGGGGCTGTGGCGTAGAGCTCGAAGCTGCCATCCGGCTCGGCCGTCACCGCGTCGCCAGCTGGCACGGAGCATGCGGCGTCGGTCCAGAGGGTCACGAGCGCGAGCGGCTCGGTGGTGCCAGCGAGGGTGAAGTCCCGCTCCGGCGACGGCGGCGCCGGCTCCGACGCGATGAGTTCGGGCGGCGGCGGAGCTGAGCTGTCCTCGAGGTAGGCCAGTCCCTCTGGGCTGCACTCCGACGAGATGCCGTTCGTGGTGTCCGTGGCCGTCGCGTGAACGAAGGTCAGCGCGTCCGACGCGACCGCGATCTGGGCCTCGAAGCTCCCCGCCGCGCTCGCGAAGGCCGTGCCGATCGGCCGGTCGCAGCCGGACCCCGCGTGGAGCGTGACGCGCGTCCCGGCGAGGGCCTGCCCCGTCACGCGCGGGGCGTTGTCGGACGAGGGTGACACGGGGCTGATGGCCGTGAGAACCGGCACGGGCGGCACATCGCAGACGTCGCCGGCGTTATCCTCGTCGCGGTCGCGCTGGTCCGGGTTCGCGTCATCGGGGCAGTTGTCCCCGACGTTCGGGATGGCGTCCCCGTCCCGGTCGTCGTCGACACAGTCCGCGAGGCCGTCACCGTCGAGGTCGGGCGACCCCTCATCGAAGGCGCCGTTGCAGTTGTTGTCGAAGCCGTCGCAGATCTCGGGCTCCGGCAGGCGCGCGTCGCACTGGGTCAGGCCGTCCGCGGTACAGATGCGCGAGCCGCCGCAGGTCTGGCGGGCGCAGACGGTGGAGGCCGCCTCGACGACAGCGCGCCCCGAGCAGTCACACGGACCCTCGGCAGGCAGACACTGTCGGGTCGGCGTCCGCCCCTCGAGCTCGAGCCCGTCCTGGCACGTGTATCCCTCGGGGCAGGTCTCGTCGGTCTCGCAGCCGATGCCGCAGAACGAGCCGACGTCGGGCCCGCGAAACACGCAACGATTTGTCACATCCCCAAAGAAGCCCTGACAGTCGAGGTTGGTGCGACATGGCCGGCACAGGCTCACGAGCATGTCGACGCATGCGTAGGTCGGGTCGGATCCCGGCAGCCGCACGAGGCGACACGCGAGCCCGCCCGGACAGTCCTGCTCGCACGTGATGGTGCAGACCCGATCGCCACCGCGCGACGGGATGCAGAAGCCGCTGTTGCAGGCGGCGTTGCTCTCGCAGGGGCACCACAAGGCGCCCGGGTCGTCCGCGCACCAGGCGGGGAGCTCGGTCGGGACCCCGCCGTCGGTGCTCCACGAGACCGAGTCGCGGCCCCCGCTCCAGCCGTCGTTACTCACCTCGAAACCGACGACCTCGGGAACGCCGCCCGCGTCCGTATCGGCGCCGACCTGACCGCCCGACGTGTCCTCGGACCCGCAGGCCGCGAGCAGCGCCGCAAGCAGCGCCACCCGCCCTGGTCCAACGATGATGCCCCTCGACTTCCCGTCCTCGCGCATGCCCGTCCTCGCTCGTGCGGTGCCCTCGTCCGCGGCCTTCGGTGCGTCCGCGCGTGGATGGCCACGGCTGCGTCGGTGGGGCGTCGGCCAGTTTTCCACGCGCCTTGAGTCCATTCCAATCGAAATCGCATTTGCCGCGCGACTGGCCGCCGCGCGCCCCTCCGCCCGCCTCGCGCTGGCACCTCGGGCTGGCCGCCGACTCGGTGCTTCAACTTTCCGTCGTCCTCGGGCATGATACGCCGCGCCGCGCCGCACGCGCGGCCCCGCCCACGTGCCAGGACCGCCTCATGCCGCGCATCCAGACGTTCAACATCACGCCCATCATCCCCGAGGCGCTGCGGCCGCTCGACGCCCTCGCGCACGACCTCGTCTGGACGTGGCACCCCGAGGTGCAGGACCTCTTCCGTCGCGTCGACGAGCCGCTCTGGCACGCCGCCAACCACAACCCGGTGGCCCTCCTCGCCCGGGTGTCGCAGGCCCGTCTCGAGGCCGTCGCGGCCGATGCAGCCTTCCTCGCGGACCTCGCGGCGGCCTCGGACCGGCTGCACGCCTCGCTCCACGGACCGACGTGGGCCGGGACGTCGCTCGGGGCCGAGCGCGACCAGGTCCTCGTCGCCTACTTCTGCGCCGAGTACGGTCTGAGCGAGTCGCTCCCCATCTACTCCGGCGGCCTCGGCGTCCTCGCGGGCGACCACGTGAAGGCCGCCTCCGACCTCGGGCTCCCGTTCGTCGGCGTCGGCCTCGCGTACCAGGAAGGCTACTTCCGCCAGTACCTGAATCAGGACGGCTGGCAGCAGGAGCTGCCGTATGACAACGACTTCCGCATGCTTCCCATGCGCCTCGCCCACACCCCCGACGGCCGCCCCGTGCACGTGAACGTGGCCATCGAGGACCGGATGGTGGGCGTCCGCGCGTGGGAGGTCACCGTCGGCCGCTCGCGCGTGTTCCTGCTCGACACGAACCTCGCCGAGAACACGCCCGACGACCGCGCCATCACCTACCGCCTCTACGGCGGTGACCGCGACTACCGCTGCAAGCAGGAAATTGTCCTCGGGATGGCCGGCTTCTATGTGCTCCAGGCGCTCGGCCTGTCGCCGACGGTCTTCCACCTGAACGAGGGCCACTCGGCCTTCATGTCGCTCGCCCGCATTGTCGACCTGCGTCACCGCCTCGGCCTGTCGTTCCTCGAGGCGCGCGAGGCGTGCGCGATGACGACCGTCTTCACGACCCACACGCCGGTGCCAGCCGGTTTCGACATCTTCTCGAAGGCGCAGCTCGACCGTTTCCTGCCGCGCATCCACGAAGAGCTCGGGGTCGACCGCGGGACCTTTCTCCGGCTCGGCGCCCACGAAGGCGACAAGCTGGTCGAGCGCGGCTTCAACATGGCGTATTGCGCGCTGCGCACGGCCGGCCTCGTCAACGGCGTCTCGCTGCTTCACGGCGAGGTGTCGCGCGAGATGTGGCAGAAGATGTGGCCGGGCCTCGAGAGTGACGAGGTGCCGATTGACGGTATTACGAACGGTATCCACACCGCCACCTGGATCGCCCCGGAGATGCGCGCCCTCTGCGACGCGCACGTGGGCCACGCCTGGCGCGACGATGTGGCCCTCGCCGACCACGCGGTGTCGTTCGACGCCGTGCCGGACGCCGAGATCTGGGACACCCACGGCAAGCTGCGGAGCCGCCTCGTCGACTTCGTGCGCGCGCGCTCGAAGGCCCAGGCCGAGCGGCTGCGCCTGTCCGCGGCCGAGATCAAGGCCGCTGGCGAGGTCCTCGACCCGAACGTCCTGACCATCGGCTTCGCCCGGCGCTTCGCGACCTACACGCGCGCGACCCTGCTGCTGCGCGACCCGGAGCGCCTGCGCGAGCTGCTGACGAACCCGGACCGGCCGGTGCAGATCATCGTCGCGGGCAAGGCGCACCCGCAGGATTTGCCTGCGAAGGAACTCATCCAGACCATCGTCCACTTCGCCCGTGACCCGGCCGTGCGCAAGCGCATCGCCTTCATCGAGGAGTACGACATGGGGGTCGCCCGGATGCTCGTCCAGGGCGTCGACGTGTGGCTGAACAACCCGCGCCGCCCGAAGGAGGCCTCGGGCACCTCGGGCATGAAGGTCGTCGGCAACGGCGGTCTTAACCTCAGCATCCTGGATGGCTGGTGGGCCGAGGCCTGGGACGGCGACAACGGCTGGGCCATCGGCCGCGGCGAGCTGCACGAGGACGCCGACCTCGGCGACGCCATCGAGGCCTGCGAGCTGATGGACATCCTCGAGAACTCGGTCATCCCCGAGTTCTACGCTCGCAGCGCCGAGGGCCTCCCCGAACGCTGGATGGCACGCGTCAAGCGCTCGATGAACACGCTGACCGCGCCGTTCTCGACGGGGCGAATGGTCCGCGATTACGCGGACCGCTTCTACCTGCCGGCCTCGCGCCGCGGGCGTGCGGATGCCGCCCACGACTTCGCCGAGGCGCGGGCGCTCGCGGCTTCGGCGTCCCTCATCTACCGCAATTGGGGGCGCGCGAAGGTCGGCGACGTGCTCTTCGAGGCCCCCTACGACGTGAACGTCCGTCAAGAAATCCCGATCCGGGCGGACATCTTCCTCGGCGTCATCCCGCCCGAACATGTCGTGGTCGAGGTCGTCGCGGGCCAGCTCGACGGCATGCGCCACGTGACGGACGAGGACGTCATCGAGCTCGGCCCGACTAGCGCGAGCGAGCAAGGCCCTGGCTGGCATCGCTACACGGGCGCCTGGTCTCCGTCGCACGCCGGGCATGCAGGCTGCGTGCTGCGGGTTCGCACCATCACCGCCTGCGCGGCCCCCGCACGCGAGATCCCTGTCATCTTCTGGGAGTAACATGACACGCCTGTTCAGGACGCTCGCCATCACCGCCTGCCTCGCGGCCCCCACGTCGGTCCATGCCGACGGTCCCGACGACGACGCCCCGACGAAGACCAAGCAGACCCTCGTCCTCGATGGCAAATCCGAGCGCGTCAACTGGGGAGATGGCGACACCTTCACGGTGATGGAGGGGGCGCGGAAGGGCTTCAAGGCGCGACTCAAGGGCTACAACACGCTGGAGTCCTACGGGCCGGTCCACTTCTGGGGCGACGGGCACGGCTGGGACTTCCACCGCGTCCACAAGGCCGCGACCGAGGTCGCGCGCGGCGGCGCCTGGAAGTGCCAGACCGAAGAGGCGGGCGGTGGGTACGGGCGCGCGCTCGTGACATGCCCCGAGCTTCGGGAGAAGCTCATCGCCGAGGGCCTTGGGCACGTCTACGCCTACAACAAGGAAGAGGCCGACCCGAAGCTGCTCGCGCTGCAACACACGGCCCAGGCCAAGCGGCTCGGCATGTGGAAGCACGGCGTCCCGAATGGCATCGTGACGAGCGTCCACTCGGTCGATGAGAAGCCAGGGGATGACGACCGTCGCGAGTCGAAGACCTACAACCGTGTCGCCGACACCCGCACGGGCGAGACGTGGAGCGTCGCACACGAAGCGGTCTTCAAGCCCTGCGACGTCTTCTGCCACGCCGGGAGCTGCATGGTCTACATTCCGTTCGACGCACGCTACGGCGACCGAAAGGCCCGCTGCATGAAGGGCGCGGAGGGCGAGCGCAACCGCATGCACGGCCCCTCGCACCTGGACGCCCCGCTACCGCACGAGCCACGCCCCAACGGGCGCTGACTCGCTGTCGAAGGCCTGCCTGACGCCTGCTGGCGCGGCCTCAGCGCCGGGCCTTGCCAGCAGGCGCCTTGCCTGCGGGGGCCTTGCCACCGCCCTTCGCGCTCGGCTCTTTCGGCACGGGCTCCCCGACCGACTTGAGCGTCTTCGCGAGGCCGCGCATGACCTCGGACTTCAGCCCGCGCCCGCTCCACGCGCGCTTCTCGGGGGCGGCTGCGTCGATGCGGTGGTCAAGCGGGCTGCCAGGTGGGACCACCGTCTCGACGGCGACGGCGCCCGGAAACAGCTGAACCCCGCCTTCCGTCTGCTCGGCGTGGGCCTCGGCGCGGCCGTCGGCCCCGACGGTCCAGCGGAAGACGCGCAAGGACTGATTGGACCCGCTGCGCCAGTCGCACTCCCAGCGGCCGGGCGTCATCGGGGTGGCGGTCAGCTCGGACTTCGGGGCGCCGAAGGACAGCGGCAGCCGCAGGTAATAGCGGCGGAAGACGAAATGATCGTTCACGACGCGGGGGTTGTCGCCAGCCGGGTTCGGCAGGACGCTCTGTGCGTAGGTCGCGTCGACGTCGCTGACGTTCACGGCGTCCGTGCGGTCACCGCTCATGTTGCCGTTGTCGTAGCGGGTCTTGAGGTCGACGCGCTGCCCGTCGACGCTGCAGCGGAGCCAGCTCGAGCGCGTCGCGTCGTCGCCGCCCCAGAGGGGAGAGGCCGAGACGACGAGGTCGACGTTCGAGCCACCCGGGCGCCCGGAGGCCCCCGCGACATAGTCGTGCCAGCCCGCGGGGCGGTGGTAGAGGACGGTGCTGAGCAGTTCGCCGTGCCGATCGATGAGAAAATGCGGGTACCACGGCTTCATCGAGCCGGGGTCCGTGTTCGGCGCGAGGCGGACCATGATCGTGTGGCGGCCAAGGACGGTGTCCGCGTCCGTGTCGCCGTCGATGAGGTGCCACTCGACCTCGACCTCGCCTGTCTCGGTGAAGCGCTGTTGACGGTCCGAGCAGCGCTCGGCGAAGACGTGCGGCAGGGTGCGCTTGTCGACCTTGTTGAAGCGGCTCCGGGTCTCGCAGCGGACGTCTCCGAGCACCTTCGAGCCCTTGCGGATGACCATGCGAAGCACGCTGCGGTCGGCCACCTCGCCGACGACGCGCACGCCAGCCTTGAGCGCCCAGAAGGTCGTCGGCGAGTCGTTGACCGACTGCTCGAAATTTTCCACGTCATAAAACGCGGAGGCGTCGTCGAGGAACGGGGCTGGTGTCTCGGCGTGGGCCGCACCGAGCGGGGCAACCAGCACAGCCGCGACGGGCGCAACTCTCAAAAGCGTCGAAGAACGCATGGCATGACTCCTGAGGGGGGCGTGCATCGCGGGGGCGAGGCGCAAGGCCAAGGCGATGGTCCCGCGAAGACAGCACGGAGGCGTCAAGTGTCAAGCGCACATGCGATATTGCGAACTGCGAAGGATCCGCGGACCCTGGAGCGCCAGGGACGCGGCGACTTCGGAGGACGCGAGCGGCTCAGGCGGCCTGGGGGGCGCGGCCGCTGTCGGGAGACTCGGAGACGGGCATCGCGAGCGGGACCCCCGACGTGATGGTGGTCGCCGGGTCGTCCCAGGCGCGGAACATGTGGCGCGTGACCTGCGCGAGCCCGCTGGCGTAGTTGATGGTCTGATACGGGGCCCCGATGCGGTTGGCCCACGCCTCGACGATCGCGGCCGCGCGCGGCAGGTTGCGGTGCGGGAGGCGCGGGAAGAGATGGTGCTCGACCTGGCGGTCGAGGCCCATGAAGAACCACCCGAGCGCCCTGGGCATCGCGAGGTTGCGCGTCGTCTGAAGCTGGAGCAGCCAGCCGTTGTCGCAGGCGTCGACGACCGGCAGCCCGATGTGGGCTGGCACGAAGATGGCGGAGAGCGACACGCTGATGAGGGCCCAGAGCGCGAGATAGAAGGCGAACACCGACCCAAGGTCGAAGAAGAACGAGGGGATGACGAGCCACACGACGTGGTGCATCACGAACATCGCGACGTCGAGCCAGTACCAGCCGCCACGGCGGCCGCGCTGGCCGTCGCGGATGAGGTGGGTCACGCTGCTCGCGCGGATCGTCCACGTCAGGAAGGACGTGAGGGGCCAGAAGGCGAACCCTTGGAGATGCTTCTGGAACCAACGCAGGGGCGCCGGGCTCGCGTCGTGATGTGCGCGGGTCGCCGCCATGGGCCACAGCTGAAGGTCCTCGTCGTGGTCCGGAACGTTCGGATGCCCGTGGTGGAGCACATTGTGCTTGTGCTTCCAGTAGCGCGCACTCATGCCTCCGATGAGCGGAAACGTGAGGTGAAGCATCAGCTCGTTGCGGAAACGGCTCGACGAGAGCGCCCCATGGCCGCCCTCGTGGCCGAGCATCACCGCCGAGGTCAGGGAGAAGGCCGCCAAAGGCACGGTCAGGAAGGCGAGCGGCAGGCCGTAGACGGCGGTGAGCGCGGTCGCCGCACCGAAGACGGACAGCAACAGCAGCAGCTCGAGCCAGGTGCGGCCCTCCTGATGCTCGAAGACGCCGGCGGCGCGAAGCTCGGTGCGGAGCTCGCGGATGTGCTGGGTGGAGATCATGGCGGTCCTTGCGGGGTGGCCCTCAGGCGCGGAGACCTCGAGCGGTCTCTGGCGCTGCTCGCCACCCACCTCGACCCTAACCACGCGACCGAGCCGTTTCCGAGCACGTTCCGCGCGTTGGCAGAGGTTTGACATTGGCCGCCGCGCGCGACCACGAAATCGCATCTGATGCGGCAGGAAGTGCGGCCGGGTGTGTCTTCGCGCCGTGCGCGGCCTGCGGTTCACCCAGGCCCCATGCGACTGGCGCCCAACGCGTCAGCCTCTCCTGGCACCGTGCCTCCGTCAGCGCGCTCAGTGAGCGCTCGGTCGCTCGCAAGGCCGGTCCGAGGGGGCGGTCACGTCAGTCCGGCAACACAGGCGCGCGTACAGAGGGTAAACGCCCGTAGAGCGTGGCGAGACCGCGGAGGCGCAGCGCGAGCGGGGTGTTGAAGGCCTCACCGCGGACGCGCCAGCGCCAGTTGCCCTCGGCCGTGCCAGGCGTGTTCATGCGGGCCCCCGAGTCGAGGCAGAGCACGTCCTGAAGCGGGATGATGGCCGTCTGCGCGACGGAGGCCACCGGCGCGCTGGTCAGCCGCGTGGCCGCGCTGGTCGATGCCGGCGAGGCGCCCAAAGCGGCCTACCTGGTCTGCAAGACGATCGCGCCC
>SYAK01000315.1 GCA_005788935.1 Pseudomonadota bacterium | reverse complement strand
GCGGCCGCCACGGGCCACTCGGGCTGGCGCCGCGACGTGAAGAGCGCGTCAAAGAGCTCGCCATCCGGAGAGATTTGCAGTTCGTAATAATTCTCGCCGCGGCCTGTCGGATCGAGGTAGATCTCGACGACGTCCGCCTTCCAGAGCGTGGCGTCGCGTCCGCGGTGGGGGTTCGCGATCATGTCGTCGAGCACGGTGAAGGCGACGTAGAGGTGGTTCGCGTCCCAGGCGACCTGGGCCGTCGTTGCCCGTCCAGCCGGGAGACGCGCCCCGTCTGGCCCGGTGAAGGGGGCGGTCGCAGGCGAGGCACGCCACACGGCCTCGTCGAGGGCGCCGTCGAGGGTCACTGGCGCCGCTGTCCGCCAGGCGGTCACCTCGCGGCGCGGCGGTGGGGCGGGGCTGTCGGGGCGGGGCGGGGCCGCGGCGGCGTCGGGCGAGATCTGCACCTTCAGGACCTCGACGCGCCCGTCACCATCGACCCGGGCTGCTGGTGTCCCGTCGGGCGTCATGCGGCGGTTCTCCTGGCGGTCGGCCCAGGCGGTCTCGTCGAAGATGCCAGCCCACAACACGGCCTCGCCCGCCGGGAAGTCGGGCGGGATCTGAATGGTCTGGGTGTAGCGGATGAACTGGCCAGCCCGCCAGCGGCCGATCGGCAGCAGCTCGCCGACGGGGTGGTGATCCGCGGTGACGCGGCGCCCCGGGCCCTCGAGGTGGACGAAGACCTTCCAGCCGCCGTCGAGGTCCGAGAGCGCCTCCCAGGTCCACGTCACCTCGACCGCGTCGCCCGGGCGGATGGCGGCCCGCTCGGGCTCGGCGGCGACGAGGCGGACCCCCTCGCGGAAGGACACGTCGAGCGGACGCGTGACCTCGGGGCGGGCGGCGGTGACAGCGGCCGAGACCGCGCGTTCCTGTTCCTTCGTGAAGGCGCGCTCGCGCGGCTTGCGGCAAGCTGCGGCGGAGACGGAGAGGGCCGAGAGGGTGAGGACGGCGACGATCAGCGGGCGGTTGACGTGCTGCGACATGGGCGGCGCCCTAACGCAGGGACTGGCGGTTTTCAAGGCCGGCTGGCACCCAGGCGCACCCACTCGGGACCCGGCTGGTCGCGCGCCGCGCCCGGGGCCCCGGGGGAGCGTCGCCAGACGCAGCAGTCCCACGGCGTGAACCGCCGCACCACGACCGTGCAGAGGACCGTGGTCTGGCGTGCCCGCGTACGCGGCGACAAGGGCGGCAAGCGCGACGATGCCCGCGCGGTCTGGCGCTGACCGCGACGTACGGGACGTGTTAGGCTGCCTTCGTGGTCGCGGGACTTCAGGACAGTCGGGCCGAGCGCAGGGCGATCCTCGTCATCATCGCGGGGCTCATCCTCGCCACGTCCGTCGGCATGGGCATCGTCTACGTGAAACTGTTTCGCGAGGCGGCCTCGGACCTCACGCGCATCCTGCCCGACCGCACCGCGACGTGGCTTGGCGCCGAGCTGCCGCAGGGCAAGCTCGCGACGCTTGCGGCCGCGCAGCTCTGGCGGCACCCGGACCGCGTGGCGGCCGTCCTGACACCGCCCGCGGGGGCGCGGCTCGCGCGTCCGGGCGACGACACGGGGCCGGAGGACGTCGCTGGACTCCCGACAACCCTCGCCCGCGATCTGCTGCACGCCGCGGACCGCCTCGAGCTCGCATGGATCCCGGCGGCGACCGACGGCTCCACGGGGTCCTCCCTCGTCGCCTTCCTCGCGTTCGACGATGCCGCGGCCCGTCGTCGGCTGCTCGCGCGACTCGAGGCGCGCGCGATCCTCGACGGGCGCTACGTCGGCTACCGCATCGATGCGATCCGTCCGCCACTCTGGCAGCGCTGGCTCGGTGCTCCCGACGTCGCCCCGCGGGCGGTCTTCGTCGACCCCTGGCTCGTCCTGGCGTGGGGAGATCCGGGGACCCTCGAGGAGCTGCTGGCAGCCCGCGTCGAGGGACGCGAGGATGCCATCCGGCGGCGTCCGGGCTTCGAGGCGCTCCGGCTCGAGGCCCCGCTGGAGGCCGGTCCTTCCCGGGACACCCGGCTCGCGCTCCATGGAGCCTTCGCGCCAGCCCTCCCGGCGGGCTGGGCTGCCGCCTCGGACTCGCCCGCCTTTCCGCTCGTCGCCTTGCACGACGCCACGCTCTCGGGGCTCGGCGCGCTGAACTACGTGGGCGAGGTCTCGCCCCGAGGCGAGCTCGCTCGTTTTCAGGGGCCGCTCGGCGAGGCCTACCTGCCGACACGCCTCGCCCTCGCGACCGCCCCGGGGCCGCACGAGCTGATCGCGGCCGGGCCAGCCGACGCACGTCTGGCGGTCTCGGTGACGACGCGGGATCTCGCGGCCACCGTCTCGCACGTGCTCGCGCTGGCGCCGCCGCGCCCTCCGGACGCCCTCGGCGGGCTTGTCCCGGCTCCGCTCCCGCCAGCGGTGGTGAACGCGATCGCGGGCGCTGGCCGCCGCCTCGGCGCTATCGGGCTCATCGAGCTGGCCTGGTTCGCCATGCCCGGTCCCGAGGGGGCACCAAGCTGGTCGTTGCTCGTCCGGCACGCCGATCCGGCCTCCCTCGGGTCGTCGCTTGGGGACGCCTTCGAAGCTGGCATCGAGCCCCGCACCGACGGGGCGCGGCGCCTCGCCCTTGGGCGGGCCACGCGCCCGGACGGTGTTCTGCACCTGCTGGTCGAGGCGGCACCTGGGGCGGGCCGCGCGGACGCCGGCCTCCGGGCGCATCAGCTCGTCTGGGGGGCGCGCGCGGGGTTGCTCGTCGTGGCGCCGGATCTGCGCACCTTCGACGCGGTCGTCGCGGGCCTCGAGGGCGGCGCGACGCTCGGTGCGCGCAGGGCCCTCGAACTCGGGACGATCTCCGCTGCGGGTGAGCGGGCGCTGACGCTGTGGCTCTCGCCCGAGGCCCTGGCCGCTGTCGCGCGCGGGCCCTGGCGCGTCGTCTTGAACCAGCTCGCGCCTGACGTTCCGTTCGTCGCCACCTTCTCGCATGACGTCGAATCCTTCGCGATCACGACGAACATCGGCCCGTGGACCGCGCTCGCCGCACTGCTCGCCACGCCCCGCGCCGAGCTCGAAACCCTGCTGACCGCGGTCCTCCCCGAGCCCTGTCGCCCGCATCAGACCGCGCTTTGTCGCGCATTCCCGTCAGCGATTGCGTGCAATCCATTCGCGAGCATGCGCACATTCCTCGTGGACCAGAGCTGCGACGCCCTCCTCGCCCGCGGCTCCACCTCGCCCCTCACCCCGAGCCCACCTTGACCGACCCTACGCCGCTCCGCTTCGCCCGTCGGCATGGCGACACCCACGGCTTCGCGGGGGCGCGCCTCATCGCGCCCTCGGCCCTGCTGCTCGAGGCCTTTCCGCTCCCGCCACCTGGCGCCGAGCTCTTCCTGACACCGCGCTTTGGCGCGCTGCCGACGATCCACGCCATCCGCGCCGAGGTCCATACGGCGCGCACGAGCACGACCCTCGAGCCGTCGGCCTTTTCGCGCGGCCTGCGCGCCCTCGACCATCGCGGACCCGGGGTCGTGGTCATCCTGCGCGCCATCGATCTGGTCGGCGAGGAGGTGGCGGTATCCGAGGCCGATCTGCGGCACCTCGGCCTGACCCTGCCGATCCCGCCCGCGCGGCTCCTCCCGTTGCCGACCGAGGACGGCTCGGACCGCCTCCGCGCTCTGCCCGAGCCGCCTTCGGACCTCGCCGCCCTCGCCCGTGCCCTCGGGCGCGACCTCGACACCCAGCACGGGGCCGGTCAGGCCGAGGAGTTCGGGCTCGAGGCGGCGGCTGGCGTCAGCCCCGAGGCGCGCGCGCGGCTGCTCTTTGCCGCGGACGAGACGCCACGCCCGCTGCAGGCGGACGCGGACTCCGACGAGGACGAGTTCGGCCCGCGCCGTCGCGGCCTGACCGGCTTCCTCTCGACGCTGCTCCGCCGGACCACGCCACGTCGCTGACCGGTTCGGCGCGCCTCGTGCTGGCGGATACGGCCGCGACCTGCTAGAGCGGCCCCATGCACGTGACCCTCTCGCGCTCCTTCCGTTTCGAAGCCGCCCGCCACCTGCCGACCCTGCCTGCGGCCCACCCGTGTGCGCGCGTCCACGGGCACGGCTTCATCGTCGAGCTCGAGGTCTCGGGCGAGGTTGATCCGACCATCGGCTGGCTCGTCGACTACCACCACATGGCGACGCTCTGGCAGCCCATCCACGCGACCCTCGACCACCGCAACCTGAACGAGGTCGAGGGGCTCGAGAACCCGACGAGCGAGCACATCGCCGCCTGGATCTGGGCGCGGCTCCGCCCCTTCTTGCCCGAGCTCTCGGCCGTGACCATCATGGAGACGCCCGAGACCCGCTGCACCTACCGCGGCGCCTGAGCGCCCCGCCACAGACGCCCGAGAGGCCCCGATGACCGACACCGCCCGCTACACCGAGTCTTTCAGCGTCCGCGTCTACAAGCAGTACTTCAACTTCGGGTCGGCCCACTTCCTCATCTTCGGCGACGGTAGCCGCGAAGAGCTGCACGGGCACAACTACAAGGTCGAGGTCGAGGCCGAGGGCGACACCATCGCGGGCGACCTCGTGCTCGACTTCATCATCTTCAAGCCGATCATCAAGGGCATCTGCGACAGCCTCGACCATCGCACCCTGCTGCCGCTGCGCAACCCGCACCTGAAGGTCGACGTGCACGAGGCCTACGTCGAGGCCACCCACCGCGACGGCAGCATGTTCCGCTTCCCGCGCCGTGACGTGCAACCGCTTGATATCACGAACACCTCGACCGAGATGCTCGCGAAGCACATCGCCCACCGCATCCTCGACGGCGTCCGTGCCCGCATCCCGGACGCCCGCCTGCGCGGGCTCGAGGTCTCGGTCGAGGAGAGCCCGGGGCAGTGCGGCGTCTACCACCTCCGCCTCGACGCCTGAGTCGGGACAGCCCACGCTCGCAGGTTCCGCGCCCGCGATCAGGCGTCGCCGAGCTTCCGCTTGAGGTTCGCGAGCTGTTCCGCAATCTCGAGCTGGGTGAAGGCGCTCTCGGGTGAGTCCATGCGCGCGATGCTGCGCGCCACGTCGACATTCATGAGACGTCCGATGACGCGGCGGTCTCCGTCGGCGAGCGGCGCCCCTCGCGCGAGGCGGTCCCGAACGGGGCCGAGCTCGCGCATCTCTTCGGCGAGGCGGTCCGACAGCCGCATGAGCCCCTCCACTCGCGGCACCGCCTCGTTGGCGAGGTCGTCCCGCCCCGCCTGGCGGGCGAGGCGGATACGCTCCTGCCACTTTGCGAGACCGCTCGCCGCCTGCGCCTGCTGACGCTCGAGCGTGTGCTGGTGCAGGATGAGCTCTTTCAGGTACGCCTTGCGCGTCGCGAGCGGTAGCAGCTCGGGGCCGGGCGCGGGGCCTCCCGCGTGCGGCGCGCTGAAGGCTGGTCGCGCAAGCGTCGGTCCGCCGATGTCCTCGAGGTCGTCGTCGCGCGGGGCCGCTGCGGCGGCCGGGCCGCTCTGGGCGGGCGCGATGCGGCCGCGGAGCGAGGCCTCGAGGACCGCCTTGGCGGCGTCACCGAGCCCGCCAGGCTCGAGCTCCTTCAGGGCGCCGAGGGCGGCCTCGCGGCGGGTACCGCCTGGCAACAGCGCCTCGAGGTGGACCGCGATCGTGATCGGCAGGTCCGCGTGCAGCGCAGCGCCGTGAGCCACGAGGAACCGGTCGCCGGCCTCGAGCCGCTTGTCGCTCGCGAAGAGCACCACCGGCACGCCCGCGTCGACCGCGAGGGCCGCCTCGGCGCGCGTCGGCTGGCCCACCAGGACGGCTGCACCTCGAATCCACGGCTCGACCGAGGCGCCCGGCTTCGGTCGCTTGCCCGCGAGTCCGTGGTTCGGCGCCCGCACGCGGATAAGCTCGTCGAGCCCTGGACGGCCCTGTGGGCCGCTCGGCAGGAAGAGCAGGGAGAAGCGCTCGGGGCGTGCCATCGACAGCTGAAACAGCAGGGACTCGACGTCGGCTGGGTCGAGCCGCTCGGTCGAGACGACGACCATGGGCTTCCCCTCCTCGAGGGCCTTGGGCGCGACCTCGCCGCCGCTCAGCAGGCCCCCGACGAGCAGCTGCGCGCGCCCGTCGCGAACGCCGGGCAGCTCCGCCCCGAGCCCCGCGTGGCTGACGACCCACGCGTCGGCGGGTGCGCCGAGCCAGCTGGCCGACACGTGGAAGGTGCCGTCGACAGCGATCCGCAGCGCGCCAGGATGCGTCGTGACGGCCGCCGCGAAGGCGTCACGGGCCACCTCGGCGTCGACCGCGACGATGGCCGCCACAGGCTGCGGCAGGGCCGCGAGGGTCGCCGCGACGGGTGACGCGGCGGCCACCGTGACCTCCCCGCGCAGGGATCGGACCAGGTCGTTGGCGAGCTGGCCGAGGCCGCGGCGCAGGTCGGCGATCGTTCCATCCTCGTTCGACGGCAGCAGCAACAGCTGGACGTCGGCGCCCTCGGCCCGCAGCGCGGCCGCGAGCCGGTGGGCCTCTGGGGACGGTTCGCGATGGACCACGACGACGCGGCCTGGCGGGAGCGCAGCCCCCGAGGGCGGAACCTCGGGGCCCGGGCCGGGCAGGCTGGCGGCGGCTGCGTCGGGGCTTGGCGCCGCGCTGACTGGCGCTGGCG
>SYAK01000314.1 GCA_005788935.1 Pseudomonadota bacterium | reverse complement strand
ATGTCACCGAGCGCTACATCGTGGCGCTCGCCCGCTTCCGCAGGCCGTCGCCCTCCAAGGAATCGTCATGACCGTTCGCACCTCACGGCTCCTGCCTTCCTGCCTGCCGCTCCTCGCGGCCTTCGTCACGACGGCCTGTGACGGCACCGCGGCGGTCGACGGGGATGACGCGGGAGGTGGCCCCGCGGCTCCGCCGAGCATCGCCCGCGTCACGACCCGCCTGTCGCAGGACGCCATCCCGGCGGGCACGTCGACGACCGTCACCTGTGCAGCCTTCGATCAGTACGACGCACCCTTTGCGGCCCCGCTCGCTTTCAAGGTCACCGACGCCTCGGGAGACGCGCCCGATGGCCTCACGATCGACGGCGCCATCGTGACGGCCACCTTCGCGGGCACTTATCGCGTTATCTGTGCCCACGACGGGACGCCCGCAATCCAGGATGCGAGCCCGCCGACGCTTCGGGTGACCCCTGGCGACGCCGCGACCGTGCGCACCGTCATCCTCGACCCGACCGTGACGGCTGGCACGCGGGTGAACGTGGCCTGCTCCGTCGCGGACGCCGAGGGTAACCGCGCGCCAGGCGAGACCGTCGTGCGCGTGACCCCCGAGACCGGCGTGACCGTCGATGGCAAGGTCACGTACTTTGAAACATCTGGAACGTATTCCGTGGCGTGTGCGCTCGCCGACGGCGCGATCGTCAGCGCCGAGCCCGTCGAGGTCACGGTCGAGCCCGCCGAGCTCGCCGAGATCGCGGCCACGGTGACGCCAGAGGCCATCACCGCGGGCGCGTCGGCGACCGTCACGTGCGCGGCGCGCGACCGCTTCGGCAACGCCCGGCCCCTCGATCGGGTCCTGACGCGGCCTGTCGACGGCCTGACCGGGCTCGACCCACAGCGCCTGACCTTGACAGGTACACGCGCGGGTCTTTACGGCATTGAATGCCTGCCACAGGAGGCGTGGGTGACGGCCGAGTCCGTGCCCGCCTCCCTCGAGATCCTGCCAGCGGATCCGGCCACGCTGACCCTCGGACTCGCACCCGACCGCGCGGTCTACAGCGTCGGGCAGCGCGTGCAGCTGAACCCCGTCGTCGCCGACATCCACGGCAACACCATCACGACCCTCAGCGACGCGCTCGTCATCGAGACACGGCTCGGTGGAGCGATCCGCCAGACGCTCGCCCCGGGGGAGCGCGCGCAGCTCGACGCCGAGGGCAGCTGGATCCTGTCGGCCCGCCTCGGCGCGCCGTGGAACTTCAAGGCGACGCGCACGGTCCTCGCCGACGCCTCGGCGCCCGTCATCGACGTCACGACCCCGACCCGGGCCCAGATGGTCTCGTCGGCGGGCGGCGGCGTTCAGGTCTCCGGGACGGTCAGCGACCTCACGGGCGGCCTCGTCGAGGTGACCTGGAACGGGGCGGCCGAGACGCTGACCCAGGGGGTCCTGAGCCGCCCGCTCGCGAAGAGCCTCGTGCCGACGCACGGCGTCAACAGCTTCACCGTGACCGCGCGCGACGTGTCGAACAACTTCACGCGCCTCGCCCAGTCCTTCCTCGTGGCGCCAGAGTACAAGCCGGCGCCGAACGCGTTCGACGACGGGGTTCAGGCCCACTTCGACAAGACCTTCCTCGATGACGGGGTCCGGACGGGGCGGGTCGACGACCTCGCGACCGTGGCCGAGAAGGCGATGGGGGCCGTCGACGTCTCGAGCCTCGTGCCAAGCCCGGTCGTCAGCGCGAACGGCTACGACGTCTACCTGCGCAACGTTCGTCACGACGCGCCGAAGGTCAGCATCACCCCCGCGCGCGACCTGCTGCAGGTGGCGGTCAGGGTCGCGAACCTGGCGGTCGACGTGGACGCGCAGGGCTTCGTGGACGTCGGCGGGACGGTCCGCGCGGACCGGGTCGACGTGACGTTGCAGCTCGAGGTCGCCGTCGTGAACGGGCAGCCGCGCGTGACGCAACGGACGCCTGATATTCGCGTCGAGAATCTTCGCTTCGAGGTCCACTGGTCCATCGACTGGCTCGTCAATCTCTTCGCGGACCGTGTCGAGGCGGCGCTCGCCGATGCGCTGCGACAGCAACTCGCGGCGATCGTCCCCGACATGGTCCGGAACCTGCTGAGGCAGGTCGAGCTCAACGAGACCTTCACGGTCCCGGCCTTCTTTCCGGGGATGAGCCCGCTCAACGTGGCGCTGGTCGCCACGCTGCAGACGGCGACCCTCTCCGAGGGCGGCCTCGACGTGGCGCTGCGCAGCCGGGCTTCGGCGGCGCGCCGGGTCAACTGGGCCACGCGCGGCTCGGTGATGCGCGGCGGCTGCTTCGGGAGCGACAGCGGGCCGCCGCTCTGGGATGGGAGCAAGCGCCTCGGCGCCGCGCTCGGGCTCGACCTGCTAAATCAGCTGCTGCACGCGGTCTGGCAGGGTGGCGCGCTCGAGATTCCGCTGACGGCGGCGGCGCTCGGAGGTGACGATCTGGCCTCCGCGGGCGTTACCGAGCTCGACATGCACCTGTCGGCGCGGCTGCCGCCCGTGCTCACCGACTGCAAGGGGAAGCTGAACCTGCAGATGGCCGAGCTCGTGATGGACGTGGACACGGTGCTCGGTGGCCTGCCGATGACGCTCTCGCTCGTCGCGGCGGTCGAGACCGAGGCGACGCTTGTCCTCGAGGCGGGCCATCTCAAGCTGATGCTCGCGCCGATCCCGGCTGGGAACATCCTCGTCGACATCGTCGAGATCGAGAGCGCGTTCTTTGACGCCAACGCCGAGGTCGAGCTCATCGACTTCCTGCGCGAGATGGTGCTCGTGAAGGCGCTCGAGTCCATCGGCGGCAAGACCCTCGCGGACTTTCCGTTGCCGAGTATCGACCTCGGGGCGGTTCACCCGTCGCTCGCGGGCGCGGTCATCGACTTCGGCGAAGGCCGCCTCGATCGACGCCGCGGCTGGGTCACCCTGTCGACGGACCCCTGACGCCGCGCGCGGGGCGGCGTTCCCGTCGGGCGGTCGCGTCTGTGTGGGTGGGCGTCGCCGCGTGACGTGCGCCGCGTTCAGCCGAAGGGGTTTCCGTCGCCGGGCTCGCGCTCATCCCAGCCGCCAAAGCGGGCGCGGTTCTTCGCCTCGTCGTCGTCGAGCGTCGGGACATCGGCGCGCGCTGGGTGGGCTGGTACCTCGGGGCCCTTGGCAGGAGCCTCGCGGGCGCGCTCGCGCTCGACATATCCGAAATCCGCGCTGCGGTAGAGGCGCTGGTCGGTCCGCGGAGCGCGCTCGCCCGGGGCCTCGAAGTCGGCGTTCCGAAAGGGGGCGCCGTCACGACCGAGGCGCTCGGCGGGCGGCGTGTTGGTGTAGCCGTAGTCGGCGCTGCGGAAGGCGGCGCGCGGGCTCTGCTCGGGCGCCACCATCACGCGCAGCGTCTTGCCCGCGAGCTTTTGCCCGTCGAGCGCGCGCAGAGCGGCCTCTCCGTCGCTCGTGAGGGCGAAGGTCACCCAGCCGAAGCCGCGCGACCGCCCGGTCTCCCAGTCTTCCGCGACGCGGGACTCGGCGAGGTCGCCGAAGGCCCCGAAGACCTCCGCGAGCTTCGTCTCCGTGACACCCCAGTCGAGACCCTCCACGAGCAGCCGCAGCGCCATGCCGTCTCCTCCCTCAGGTCTCGCCGTGCGCGCTTGAGGTTCCGTGGTCGTGGCAGTGCGAGCATGGGGCGCGCTCGGCCGTCGGGCCGTCGCAGGCCGCGCGGTGCCCGCGGCTGTTGCGGATGTGGCTGACCCCGAGGAGGACGCCGCCCGCGACCGACAGCAGCGTGCTTGGCAGGCTGTGTTCGCCCGAGCCCTCGCCGTGATCATTCGCGTGGTCGTGCAGGCTGGCCGCGTCGAGACCGGGCGCGGGGAGGGTGTGGGCCCGGTGCTGATCCTCGACCAGGACGCCTGCCACGAGCAGCGCGAAGCCCGCCCCGAGGCCCGCCACGATGGCGCGTGGATGACCCCGCCGCAGCGCGTGAACGACCGCGACCGCCGCCACGACGCCAGCGAGCCCGAGCAGCGTCAGCTCGAAGGTGAGACCCGCGAGGAAGCCGAGCCCGAGGGCTGGCAGCACGCCGAGCATCAGCGGGACGATGGCGCAATGAATGGCGCACAACAGGCCGACGATGGCGCCTACGCGGTCGGCCGCCCGCGCGACTCGACCCTCGGTCGAGGGGCTGGCGTCATCGCCATGATGATGGTGGGCATGGGCGGTCACGTGGGGATCCTCGGCACGAAAGGCGCCGGAGACAACCACAAGTCGCACGCGCGGGCAAGGACGAGGTCGCGATGACAGCGGTCGAGGCCGCCAGGTCTGGCCAGGGAGACGGCCCTGACAGGGTGGCCGCCACGACGGTGCAGGGGGGCCGAGCCACCACGCGGACACCTTGCGCCTCGCCGCGCGCGGTGCTTGGATGCGCGGCCTTCGAGGAGGGATCCATGATGACGTCGCCCCTGTCCGGTCTCTGTGCGCTCGCTGTCATGAGCGGTCTCCTGACGGTGGGTGGCGCGGCGGCGGCCCGTCCGATGGAGGGCCGCCTCGGGGTCGGTCTCGAGCGGACCCTCGCGGGGGCCTCGGGGCTCGCGCTGCGCTACTTCACGGGCGAGACGCTCGCGGTCGCGGTGACGCTCGGCGTGGACGTGACCGTCGCCGCCGACCCCGAGGATCCATCCGCGTCCATCATCTCCGCGGGCCTCGCGACCTCGTTCGGTCCGCTCTGGCAGGTCGCCCGCTCGGACCACGCGCACTTCGCGGTCGGCGCTCGGCTCGCGCTCGGCTACCGCACGCTCGACGCCCTGCAGCGCATCGATCCGGCCGCGACCGCCTCTGACCTCGACGTGGCCCTCGAGCTGCCGCTCGCCCTCGAGCTGTGGCTCTCGGACCACTTCAGCGTGATGTGCGCGACGGGGATCCTGATCCACCTCGTGCCCGAGAGCGGGGCGCAGCTCGACGGCGACGGACCGGGGAGCTCGGCCCCGCCTGGCGGCGTCGGTATCGGCTTCGGGGCTGGGGCCATCACCGCGACGCTCGGCGCATTCTATTACTTCTGACTCAGGCTGTCAGAGGTCGAGATCGGGGCGGACCGACACGAACGCCGCCTCGCGCAGCCCGCGCAACCACTGGCGGTAGATGCGTTCGACCTCGCGTTCGCGCAAGCCGAGGCGGATGCGGCGTCGGGCGGTCTCGAGCTGCTCGGGGGTCGTCAGGGCCTGCGTGCGGACGCCTGTCAGCGTGCAGACGTGGAGGCCGAACTGCGTCCGGAAGGGCTCCGACACCTCGCCCTCCTTCAAGGCGAAGATCACCGCTTCGAAGGCGGGGTCGAAGTCGCCCCGCATGAACCAGCCGAGGTCGCCACCCGACCGGCTCGTGGCGTCCTCGCTCAGGCGCCGCGCGGCCTCGGCGAAGCTCTCGCGACCCGCTGCGATGCCGTCGCGCGCCTCGCGCAGCCGCTGGTTGGCCTCGGCGACCTCGTCGGGGCTCGCCATCTCGGACAGCAGGATGAGGATGTGGGAGCCGCGACGCTCCTCGACCTTGCCAGTCTCCGCGAGCTCGCGCGCGAGCTCGGCCTCGACCTCGCGCTCGTCGACGCGGGCCCGCGACAGGACGCGCGCGCTGACGACCTGGCTCTTCAGCTGCTCGCGCTCCACGAAGCGCCTGTAATCATTGATGGATGCGTAGCCGAGGCTGCGCAGGCGCTCGGGCAGCTCGTCCTCGTCCCAGCCGTTGCGGAGGCGGGTCTGCTCGAGGTGCGCGTCGACGCGGGCCTGGTCGACCTCAAGCTCCATCGACTTGGCCTGCCCGTACACGAGGAGGTCGTTGACCAGGCTGTCGAGGGCAGCCTTGACGATGCCGCGCGCCTTCTCGCGGAAGACCTCGGCCGGCTCGCCCTTGCCGCGCTCGCTCGCGAGGAAGGGGCTCGCGGCGCGCCGCAGCTCGTAGAGCGTGACCGGCTCGTCGTCGACGAGGGCCACGATGCGGTCGACGACCTCGGGGCTGGTCGCCTCCTGCGCGCGGACCGCGGTCGCCGAGAGCAGGACCGCGAGGCCCACGGCACCAGCGGGCAGCCAGGACGCCATCAGGGCTGTCCCTGCTTCGCCTGCTCCTTGGACTTCCGCATGTTCTCGAGGACCTCCTCCTTCGGGATCTGCCGCATGTCGCGGCCAGGGGGGTCCTTCATGACGGACTTCAGGTCGACCATGCCGCCCTTGCCGAGGGCGCCTGGGCGGCCCATGAGGCCTCCGCGCATCAACTGCCCCTTCATCGAGGTCGGGCGGAGGTCGGCGAAGGTCTGCGGTTCGACCGCGATCGTGACCTTCCCCCGGAGTTCGGCGGCGCGCGCCTTCATCAGCGCGTTGGCTCGAGCCGCCCGCAGGCCATCGTTGGCACGCGCGAGCTCGGGGGCGGGCACCTCGGCCACCTTCATGGCGGGACGCACCGCAATGCGCTGCACGATGGCGAGGTCGCCGCTGTCGCCGAGCTTGAGGACGCCCGAGATGTCGCCGTCCTTGCCGAGCGCGAAGGCCGCTGTCGCGATGGCTTCATGGACGGCTGGCTCACCCACCTCATTGCGTCCGGTCGCGTCGAAGAGGACGCGGCGCGGCGCGATGGCGGACTTCTCGGTGGTGTGCTCGCGGGAGAGTTTGGCGAAGCGGCGGACCGCGTCTCCAGTGTCGGCGGGGGCTGGCGTCTTCATCGCGGCGAGCACCGCGTCGGCCGCCTCGGGGGTCTTGACGACGATACGAGCGGCGGCGCGGCGCTCCACGAACCACGCGGCGATCTCGGCCTCGGTTGGCTCGGGGCCGATGAAGGTCGCGCGGGCCCAGGCCTCGCCGAGCTGCAGGCGGTCGTCTGTCGGCGTCGACGGGGCGGTCGGCTCGCTCGGGGTCGCAGGTTGCTCCGAGGGCGGCTTGAAGCCCTCGACGGTCGCCACGCCCGCGAACAGGTGGAGGTTGATGAGGTCGTCCACCACGTCGGCCACCGGTTTGCCCGGTCGCCGCTTGAGCCAGCGTCGCAGGTCGCCGCGCGTCAGGATGGGCGTCCCGTCGACCTTCGCCACGACCTCACCGTCGCGCGGGTCGGGCACCTCGGCTGGAGCAGTCGGCTCAGCGGGAGCGGGGGCCTCTGCGGGGGCTGGGGTCGACGTCGACGACGCGTCGGGCGGGGGCT
>SYAK01000313.1 GCA_005788935.1 Pseudomonadota bacterium | reverse complement strand
GCCGACGATCTGCTCGATGACGTCCTCGGCCGTCAGGATGCCCGAGAAGCTGTCGTGCTCGTCGTAGCACGCGACGAGCGGCGTCCCCTTGAAGAGGTTGAGCAGCGCGAGGGGGGCCGACTCGGGGCGGCGCTCGATCGGGTGCAGCAGCACCGCGAGGTCGCGACGGCCATCGAGCTCACTCTTGAGCATCTCGGCGCGCCGGACGTAGCCGATGACCTCGTGGTGGCTGCGGTTGATGACCGGGAAGCGGCTGAAACCGTGCTCTTCGGCGCGGGCGAGGTTCTCCTCCCACGGCCGGCTCACGTCGAGGACGATGACCATGCGGGCGGGCGTCATGACCTCGCGCGCGGTGCGCTCGGAGAAGTCGAGCACATTCTGCATGATCTGAAGCTGACGCGGCGCGATCTGGCCCTGCGTGTGGGCGGCCATCAGGGCCTCGTCGATCTCGACGTCCTGCTCCTCGTGGGCGTCGACGTCGGGGTCCTTGCCAGTCACGAGGCGGACGCAGGCGTTGGCGATGCCGTTGCAGGTCTTGATGAACGGGACCGCGAGCAGGCGGAAGAGGCGCATGAACGGCCCGAGCAGGTAGAGGACCTTGCGCGGGACGACGAGGGCGAGCCCCTTTGGGACGAGCTCGCCGAAGGTCACGTGAAAGAAGGCGCCGATGCCCATCGCGAGACCGGTCGCGAGGGCCTTCGAGCTGCCGAGCTCGGTGTGCAGCTCGAGCAGGTGGTGGATCGCGGGCTCGAGCGCGAGGGTCAGACCGAGGCTCGTCAGGGTGATGCCGAACTGGCAGGCCGCGAGCAGCGCGTTCATCTGCCCCTTCAGCGACACCGCGAGCTCGGCGCCCTTCACCTTCTTCTCGACGTCACGCTCGAGCTCGCGCTGCGGCGTCTTCACGAGCGCGAACTCGAAGGCGACGAACACACCGCAGAGGATGATCAACCCCGCTGAGAGGGTCCAAGCGTTGAGCGAGAGGACAGCGAAGAGGGCCAGGATCAGCAGGACGGAGGTCACGATGACTCTCAGGTTGACGCAGGGCCGACGGGACCGTTTCCGGATCCACCAGGCCCGCGGCCGTCTGCGCGAAGGAGCGCGCGGCGCGTGTGCGTGGAAACCCCTGCGTAGCCCCACCCGCCTGCTGGGTCAAGGACTTCCGCGCGCGCCACCGCGGGCGGCCCAGGGGCAGGAGCAGCTTCGTCAATCATCGCGGCAGGTTGGTGACCCAGCTCGCGGAGCCGTCTTGACGAAGACGTGGAAGTAACGGACGACCGGATGTGACGGGGCTCCCCACAAGCACACCGCACATCCGGTTCACCCAGGTGCATGCCAGTCGCCTGGCTGCGTCTTGCGGCTTTCACCGCACTCCGGTGGGAACCCGTGACGGGCTTCCTCCTGATTCAGGCCCCGCCTGCGCGGAGCCGGTGGTCGTTGGCCTCCTCGGCGAGGTCGTCGAGGAAGGCGCCAAAGAGGCGCGCGGCCTTCATCGGGTCGCGCTCGGCGAGCGCGGCCATCATCGCGACGAGCTCGTCCCGAAACGTGCTGTCCTTGTCCGGGAAGCCTCTGCGGGTCAGGTCTGCCATGGTCAACCTCCCTGTGCCTCGCGGTATGCCGCTCGTTCGAATCGGTCACACGCGTCGCAAACTTTGCTGCGGTGAACGTTCTGAACGAATCCGAGGATGGGGGCCCGTCAACCGGATGTCAAGCGTCAGATGAATTCCTGACGCCGCGGCGCGAGGCGGACGCGTCGCAGCAAGACGTCCAGAACGGCCAGGACAATCATCCAAGGCGGGAGCGCGGGCCAGAGCGGCTGCTCACGCGACGCTGTCGCCGGGATGGGGGTCACGAGCGTCTCGGGGGTCGGATCGGCCTGTCCGCCGGTCTCCGCCGCCATCGCGGCGAGGCGCGCCAGATCGGGCGGGGCCGTGGCGAGCTCGGCAGGCCACGGCCAGACGGCCTCGGCGCTGCTCGTGCGCGGCGGTGGGGTCGGCTCGCCCGCGGACGATGCTGGCAGCGTGTGACGGCCTTGAACCGCGTGACGGCCGAAGTGGCGCATCGGGAACCGGCCTTCGTAGCGTCCGGCCGCGACCTGGGTCAGGGCGACGGAGTGCGAGGCGCCCGTCGGATCGACGACGGACACGTCGTGGGTGACCCCGTCGAGGAGGCGGTCACGTTCGTCGATGGCGTCGAGCGAGATGCGCAAGGTCCGGCCCTCGACGCGCGCCTCGAGGGCCATCGTCGGCTCGGGCTCGACGACGCGGGCCATGTCGCGGGCGAGCTGACGCCAGAGCTTGGCGTAGCCCGGCCACGCGAGCCAGAGCTGGCTCCAGCGGGGCTTGACGTCCGAGGTCCAGACAGCGACGCGGCCAAGGCCGAGGCGCATGCGTGCGAGCATCGGCTCATCGAGATGGGTCGTCATCAGGACCTCGCTGCCAGGCTTCGGGCGGGTCGCGACGTAGCCGAGCAGCGGCGGGGCGCGGCTGAAGTCGACCCCCGAGAAGACCTGCTGGCCACGGAAGCGCGGGGCGACCTTCGGCGAAAAGCGCGCGTCGACGATCGCGCGGCGCGTCAGCTCGCGCGTCTCCTTCATGAAGAGCTGCGGGATCTGGCGCGGGTCCTCGGTGAAGTAGTAGCGACCGCCCGCCGCCTCGGCGATCTGCCGCAGCAGCTGCGTGTCGCTGCCCGCACCGATGGCGATGGTCGAGACGGTGATCCGGTCGAGGCCGGCCTGGGTCGCGAGCTCGAGGACACCCGCGCGGCTCGACTGACCGTCGGTCACGAGGATGACGTGGCGGATGCGGGCGTCGGTCTTCAAGAGTGCCGAGACAGCCCCGTCGAGGCCGGCGAGGATGCTGGTCCCGCCACCGGGCTTGAGCTTGGCGAGAGCGTCGGTGATTCGAAAACGGTTGGCGGCGCGCTGCAACGGGACGAGCTGCTCGGCGCGCGCATCGAACGGAAAGACACCAAGCAGATCGGACGGTTCGAGCGTGTTCATGGTCTCGACGGCGGCCTGGCGGGCGAGCTCCATCTTGGGGCCGGACATCGACCCCGAGCGATCGACCGCGATGACGAGCGCGACCTCGGGGTTCTCCTGCTTGCGCGCGACGTCGAGGCGGACAGGCAAGAGCTCGCGCTCGAACCGGGTGCGTCCGTAGCCGCCAGGCCCGAGCACGTTCTCGCCGCCGAGGACGACGAGCCCACCGCCCGACTTCACGTAGGCCTCGACCGCGTCCATCTGCGCCGCGGTGACGTTCTCGGTGCCAGCGTCCGAGACGCGCGGGACGTCGGAGAACAGGATGAGATCGAAGGCGTTGGCGTCCTCGAGGGTCTCGGGCAGGCCGCGGGGGCCGCGGACGCTGAGCTCGAAGTCCTCGCCGAGGGCGTTGACGAGGTGGTCGCGCTGCTCGGGCTCGCCTTCGACGTAGAGGACCTTCGGCTTCTGAGCGACGATGAGCGTTGTGGCGTGCTGATTATTGGTACCAAAACCATCATGCGCGGCCTCGGCCGGCTTGCAGCTTGCCTTCAGATCGCGGTCGGGTCCGGGCGGGATGGTCATCGTGAGGCGCAGCTCGTGGGCGCCAGGCGTCAGCGCGCGCGTCTCGGTGACGGTGACCGGGGCCGGGACCTCGGCTGCGGGTGCGGTACCGTCGGCGGGGCCGGGGACGGCGGCTGTCAGCTCGCACGTGACGGTGGTCGCGACGGTCGTCGACACGCCGAGCGCCACCTCGAAGGGCACCCGCGGCTTCACTGGATCGCGCGGCGCGGTCAGTGCGGTCACGACAAGCTCGGGGCGGACCGGGAGGTCGCCGAAGGTCAGGTAGTCGAGCGGGACGCCGAGGCGGGCGAGCGTCGGCAGCTCGCTCATGAGGGGGGTCGACGCGCGCGCCCCACCGCCTGGCAGGCCAACGGCCGTCTCGTGCCCGTCGGTCACGAGGACGACGCGACCGCCGCGCGAGCCAGGCAGGAGCGCGAGCCCGAGGCGCAGACCCGCCGCGATGTCGGTGCCCGCGATCCCGTCGGGCGGGCTCTGGCGGGGAAACGGCGGGACCGTCGGCGGGCCGCCCGGGGTCGCAGGAGGCCCGAGCGCGAGCTCGACCGCTCGCTCGGCGAAGGTCACGACGCGTACGACGGCCCGGTCCTCGCCGCCCGCGGCCGCTGCGGCGAGCGTCGCCTCAAGATGGTCGCGGGCACGGTCGAGGAGGGCGTCGGGGATGGACGCGCTGACGTCGACGACGTAGACGGTCGCGACGCCGTCGGACTCGCGCGTAACATGGCGAATATCGGCGAGGGCGAGGGTCAGGGTCGTGATGAGGCCGGCCTTCAGCCCGAGGGAGAGCAGCTGCTGGAAGACCGGCAGGTCGCTGAGCCCGTGGCCCCGGAAGGCGACGATGAGCGGGACGAGGGTGAGCGCCCAGAGGGCCTCAGGGTGGGCGAGACGGAGGCTCGCATCGGCGAGCCAGCCCTCGATCGTCGGCCAGCCGAGGGCGAGCACCGTCCCGCCGACGACCCAGAGGACGACGGCCGTGAGCCAATGGCGCCAGGCGCGTCGGGTCATGCCGTCCACCTCCGCTGCCACAGCAGCTGCTCGAGGACCACGAGCGCGAGCGCGCCAACCAGCAGCCAGCGCCAGATGGGCGCGGGCGTCGCGGCCGCCGGGGTGGCGTCGGCGCGCGGCGAGGCGTCATCGACCGCCATGTCCGAGGGGGCGAGCTGGGCGAGCGGCTGCCAGCGCGCCACCTGCGGCGTCAGGCGGGCCTCGTCGGGATCGGACGCGCTGACCGCGAAGACGAGCGGTGGCGGCGCGGTCGCGTCAGCCGGCGCGGCTGGCCGCTCGAGCGTCCAGAGGCCGGCCTG
>SYAK01000312.1 GCA_005788935.1 Pseudomonadota bacterium | reverse complement strand
TCGGTCAGCGCGGCGCTGACCAGCCCGCCGGTGCAGCTTTCCGCCACCGCGATACGTCGACCAGCGGCGCGGTTCTTATCGATGACAGAGCGGGCGCGATCGACCAGTTCGGGCGGGAGCAGCGAGTCCATGGGCGACACCTCAAGCCGGCAGGCGAATGGTAGCGATCGCCTGAGCCGCTATACCTTCACGTCGTCCGGTGAAACCCAGCTGTTCGGTGGTGGTGGCCTTGATGCTGACCGCCGCGGGCTGAAGGTCGAGGATCTCGGCGACGCGGGCCTGGATGGCGGCGATGGTGTCGGCGATGTACTGGCGGCTCGTCCAGCGCGGGGTGATGCGCGCGACGTCGAGGATGAAGGCGGCAAGCATGTCGCGGCCGCGCGTGCTGTGATGGACCTCGGGGTGAAACTGGACACCGAACACGGGGCGTGAGGTCGAGGCCACGGCGGCCACGATTCCGTCCCCGGAGGTGGCGGTCGTCACGAAGCCGGGCGGGAGGCGCTCGACGTGGTCCGAGTGCGACATCCAGATGGGCGTTTGGTCCTCGGCGATGCGCGTGAAGAGGCCGGAGCCGGCTCGCTGGGCTGGGTCGAGGAGCACGTCGGCGCGGCCAAACTCGCGCCGCTGGCTCGCCTCGACGCGGCCGCCGAAGTGGTGGACGAGCCACTGGCAGCCATAGCAGACGCCGAGGACAGGCACGCCGAGGTCGAGGACGCCCTCGGCAGGTGCTGGCGCGTCAGGCTCGTTGACGGAGGCTGGGCCGCCCGAGAGGATGATGGCCTCGGGGCGCATGGCCGCGATGGTCGCGAGCGGTGTCGTGAAGGGATGAATCTCGCAATAGACCTCGAGCTCGCGCACGCGTCGCGCGATGAGCTGGGTGTACTGGCTGCCGAAATCCAGAATGACGACGGGCACCTGAGCATGTGACACGGAGACCTCCGGGGGCGTGGCGCGCGGACCCTAGCCCGCAAGACAGGTCGCGGCAAGCGTCGCGAGGATGCCGCGGGTCCGAGACGCGCGCCTGCGGCCTGGGTCTCTGCGGCAGTCCAGGGGAGATTCGGCTGAAGGCGGGGGGCTGTCGCGTTGGAACGGTGCAGGTCGATGCGGCGTCGGACCCATCCGAATACGTGAGGCGCCCGGAAGCCCACGCGGCGTGTCCGAGGCCTGACCTCCCGGCACAACCGGCGGCGCGCCCACGTTGCGCCCGGGTTACGAGGTGCGCTACCCTCGCGCCATGGTCCAGGGTCGCGTCAGCAGTCGAGTGGGTCGAGTGAGGCTGCTGCCCGCGGTCCTCGCGTGCGGTGGTGCGGTGGTCTCGGCCTGCGAGGCCGACGCTCCGCCCGCCGCGGGTGATGCGTGGGGGGACGCCTCGGACATGGGCGGTGTCGAGACGCCGACCCCGTGGATTTATCCCGAGGCGGACGCCGAGACGCCGCTCGCCCCGGCGCCCGAGGTGCTTGAGGCGAGTATTCAAGCCGCCTTCGGGGTCGCGATGGCGCTCGACACGCGACCGATCGTGTCGCTGCACGACCGCCTGCGTCCGCCGCCAGCGCTCGGGACGGGGGACCTCGCCGGGTGCCCGGCGCTGCTGACGCAGGATTACGGCGCGCTCAAGTTGTACTTTTGGCAAGGATTCTGCACCGCCGTCGACGGCACGGTCTATGCCGGGCAGGGCGCGGTGCTGACGTGGACCGACCTCGTCAACGAGATCGGGACCTTCTCGGGGCGCCGCGTGCAGATGGCAGGACGCATCACGGCGCCCGACGGTACGTGGCTCGAAGGAGCGGGTGCCGTGCAGCACTTCCACGGAGGCTCGGAGCAGCTGTCCGCATTTTCGCACGCCCTCTCGGGGACGTGGCGGTCTGGCGGTCCAGGTGCGCCGGCGTCCCCGTGGCTCGATGGCTCGCGCAAACCGAGCCTCGAGGTCGTGCGCTGGACGTACCTGCCGACGGGCGGCGACAACGTCACCGTCCGTGGCGGTCTGTCCTTTGCCGACGATGCAGCGCCCTGGGATCCCAGCATCACCTCGATATCGTTCGAGGAGTTCACGTCGCGGGCGCGTGAGGCCGGGGCGAGCTGCGGGCGTGAGCCGGGTGGCGCGGTGGCGCTGCGCGGCGTCGACGGGGCGTGGGTGGACGTGCTGTTCGACGGCCCGACGGATGCGGCCGCCGAGACGGACGCGGCGCTGTGCGACGGCTGCGGCCTCGCGTGGCACCGGGCCACCGAGGTCGGCGAGGTGTGCGTCGAGGCCGCGCCGCTGCGCGAGGCTGCGGAGGGTGGACCTTGAGGTCCCGTGCCCTGTGGCTCGTGTCGCTCGCGCTCGCGGGGTGTGACGCGTCGTCGTCCGAGGCCCCGCCGCCAGGTGGATGGGGGGCGTCCGAGGCCCCGACGAGCACCCCGTCACCTGGCGCGGTCGCGCTGCCTCCGCGCGCCCTGCTGATTCGGCTCTCACTCGACCTGCGCGGCGTCCGCCCGAGCCCCGACGAATATGCGGCGCTCGAGGCGGCCCTGGATCCGGACGTGGCGCTCGACGGCCTGCGCGAGGACTTCCTCGCGTCGCCAGCCTTCGCGCGCCGGATACGCGACCTGTGGGCGCCCGTCCTCAGGACACGGACCGACACGCAGCCCGTCAGCCCGGCCGAGCTTGGTGCCGCGCCCGAGGATGCGGCGGCTCTCCTCGCGCGCATCGGCGAGGAGCCGCTGATGCTGCTCTCGCACCTCACCGAGTCCGACCTGCCGCTGACGCTGCTCGTGACAGCGGATTACACCTTCGCGGACCCGGTGCTCACGCGCGCGTTCCCGCTCGTCGCCCTCGAGGGTGCGGCCCCCGATGCGGATGGCTGGACGCGGGCGCGCTACACCGACGGGCGCCCGCACGCGGGCTGGCTATCGATGAACGGGATGTGGTGGCGCTACCTCTCCGACGGCGCGAGCGAGGGCCGGGGGCGGGCCAACGCGCTCGCGCGGACGCTGCTGTGCGCCGATTTCCTAGATCGCCCGGTGGATTTTCCGAGGGATGTCGATCTCACGAACGAAGCCGCCATCCGTAACGCGATCCGGGAGGACCGGGCCTGCGTGGGATGCCATGCGAGCCTTGATCCGCTCGCGTCGTTCTTGTCGGGATTTCAATACATGGCACAGACGGCCGACGAGCTGTCCCGTTACCACCCCGAGCGGGAGCGTGCGTGGCGGCCGCTCGGCAATCCGGGGCCGGGCTACTTCGGGACACCCGGGTTCGCCCTCGGTGACCTTGGGCGCTTCGTCGCAGGGGATCCGCGCTTCGTGACGTGTCTCGTGGAGCGGATGTCCGGCATGCTGGTCGGGCCGCATGACCCAGCGAGCGTGGCCGACCTCGACGCGTTGACGTGGCACCGCGAGGGTCTCCTCGCGGGCGGGCTGACGCTGAAGGCGCTGGTCCGGTCCCTGCTCGATGACCCGCGCTACGCCGAGCGGGGGCGCGAGCGGCGGCTGACTCCGGGACAGTGGTCCGACGTGCTCTTCGACCTGACCGGCTGGCGGGCCGAGGTCGGCGGGCGTGACCTCTTCGCGACCGACGCGGGCGGCCTGCGGACCCTCGCGGGTGGCTCGGACGGGCGCACCGGCAGCCCGCCACCAGCGAGCGCCACGGTGCCGATGCTGCTCGCCTGGGAGCGGACGGCCGAGGCCGCTGCGCTGTTCGCGGTCGGACGCAGCGAGCCGGGCCTCTTCGGCGTTACGGACCTCGACCACGCGCCCGAAGGCGCCTCCCACGACGACGCGGTCGTGCGAGGCGGGCTTGACGCGCTGCAGCGGCGCCTCCATGGCGAGGTTCTGCCGGAGGCGACCGCCGCGCTGCACACGCTGTGGGACGACGCGCGGGCCATCGAGCGCAGCCCGCGCAGGGCGTGGGCCGTCGTGCTGACAGCGATGCTGCTCGACCCCATGCTGCTGACCTACTGAAGACGCTCATTTCACGCGGGAGTCATCGTGCTGCGACGCGCTTTTCTTCAGACGTTCCTCGCCGCGACCGGTGCGACGCTGCTCGCGCCACGGCTGCGCGCGTCGGTCCCGTGTGCGCTGGCGCCGCGGAAGCGCTTCATCTTCGTCGTGGCGCGCGGCGGGTGGGACCCGCTCCTGACGCTGGTGCCGCAGCCCTCGGGGGCGCGCTTCGACCTCCCGCCGCAGTCGGACGGCGCGACAGCGGGCGGCCTGCCCTACGTGGACTCGCCGCTGAGGCCCTCGGTGCGGCGCTTCTTCGAGCTGCACGCGGCCCGGACGGTGCTGCTGCACGGGCTCGCGGTGCGCAGCGTCGCCCACGACATCTGCGAGCGGACGATGCTGACGGGGTCCGCGACGGGCGATGTGCCAGACCTTGGGACCCGCCTCGCGGCCGCATCACAGGCCGCGCTGCCGCACCTCGTCGTCGAAGGGCCGAGCCTGCCGGGTGTGCTCGCGGGCGTCGTGACCCGGGCGGGGCCCGGTCAGCTGCAGGGGCTGCTCGACGGGACCCTCCCGCCGCGCGTCGCTGGGGCCTCGGCGCCGCTCGCGAGGCCGACGCGGGCGCTGCTCGACGACTTTCGGGCGCGGCGTCTCGCGGCCCATGCCGACGCGACCTCGAGCGCAGAGGTGCGCGCGATGTCGGCGGCCCTCGGGCGTCGTGTCCGCCTCGAGAGCCTGCGCGACGACATGTCCTTCGAGAGCGACGGAAGCCTCGACGCTCAGGCCCGCCTCGCGGTCGCCGCGCTCGCCAACGACGTCGCGAGCTGCGTCACGGTGTCGCCGCCGACCTCGTGGGACACGCACACCGACAGCGACAATCGACAGTCGCAGCTTTGGGAGGGGCTCTTCGGGACGCTGCTCAGGTTGCTCGACCAGCTGCACGCCACCCCGGCTCCCGGACGCCTCGTGTCGACCTCGCTTGCGGAGGAGACGGTGGTCGTCGTGGTCTCCGAGATGGCGCGTACGCCGCGTCTGAACGCCGACAACGGGCGCGATCACTGGCCGTGGACCTCCGCGTTGATCGTCGGGCCCGGCCTCGCGGGTGGGCGTGTGCTCGGGGGCTACGACGCGAACTACACAGGCCTCGGAGTCGACCCGGCGACAGGTGCGCTCGATCCCGGACGTCCAGCGACGACCCCCGCTCAGCTCGCGGAGACCCTGCTGCGACTCGCGGGATGCCCGGATGCGCCGCCGCCTGGGGTGGCGCCGCTGCTCGGGGCCCTCGCGTGAGGGCGGTCTTCGTGGGCCTCGGGGTCGTCGCGCTCACTGCGTGCGAGGCGGGAGGGCCCGCGGCCATGATGCCGGAGGTCCTCGGCGACGGGGTGGGGGATGGGGCGGACCCCGCGTGCGACGACGGTCCGGTGACCACCTGGGCCAACTTCGGGCACGGGTTCCTCCTCGGGAACTGTCAGGGCTGCCATGCCGAGCGCGCGCCAGACCGCCACGGCGCGCCGGTGGGCATCGCCTTTGACACGCTCGCAGACGTGGCGCGGCTCCGGGCCGCCATCCTCCGGACCTCGACGGGTGAGGCGCCATCGATGCCGCCAGCTGGCGGCGTCAGCACGAGTGACCGGGCCCGCCTCGCGCTCTGGCTCGCCTGCGACCCGCTCGAGTGAGGTCCCGAGCGCCTTGAAACATTCTGTTTCAAAGCTGCGACATTTGGGTGCAGCAGTGGAACAAGATGTTTCATGGGGCCTCCGGTCTGCGGGTCCGCTCGACGGCAGGGGCGGCGAAGGCCTACACGGCGCCGGGCAGGTCTGCTAAAAGACCCGGCATGCGTGTCCTGAAGACCTCTGTTGATGAAGCTTGGCTCGCGGTGGCCCTGACCGACCCGATCGCGCTGCTCGCCGATCACGCCCACTGCGAGAAGAAGGCGGCCGCTTCGGCCATGGCCCTCGTCGCGCGGTACCCCGACGACGCCCCGCTCGTCACCGAGATGATCGCCCTCGCCCGCGAAGAGCTTGACCATTTCGCCGAGGTCCACGCGGTGCTCGTCGCGCGCGGTGGGACGCTCGGGGCCGATCACGGTGACCCCTATGTGCAGGCGCTGCTCGGGCTGCTCAACAACAGCGGACCGCCGGCCGAGCGCCTCATCGAGCGCCTGCTGGCGTCGGCCATCATCGAGGCCCGCAGCTATGAGCGGCTGCGGCTGCTCGGGTTGCATCACCCTGATCCCGAGCTGCGCGAGGTCTACGACCGCTTCGCCCGCGCAGAGTCTCGCCATGGCGCCACCTTCGTGCGCCTCGCCCGCGACGCCGCCGAGCGGGCTGGCCTGTCGCGGGAGGGCGTCGACGTGCGCCTCGCGGTCCTCTGCGAGGCCGAGCGCGACCTCGTCGAGCGCGGCGAGCTGCGCTGCGCCATTCACTGACCCGTGCCAGCACTGGGGAGACCTGACTTGAAACGAACGCTGACCCGTCTCGCCTCGCCCACGCTGCTCGGCGTGATGTTCATCGGAGCCGCCCCCGCGCTCGCGGTGCCGCCTGTTCCGCAGTCTCTGGCGTCTGCCTCGGCGTCGTCCCCAGAGGGCGGCTGGATCTGGGAACACCCGCCGCTTGAGCGCTTCGGTGCGCGGTCCCTGGAAGACGCGCCCGACGCCAAGCTGCACGAGACGGTGGCGCGCTACCGTCGGCGCCATGTCATTGACGACGCGCGCGTCGAGCTGCGGGTCGGCGGCGACCTCGAGTCCCTGATTGAGGCCTTTGCAGCGCTGCAGCTGCTCGCCTCTCGCGGGCGGCTCGACGTGACCCAGGCGGCCACCGCGCGTGAGCTCGCCTTCCACGTGCACGCGGCCGCGCTCGCGGCGACGCGGTCGACCGAGGCGTTGACGCAGCTCGATGGCCTCCTGAAGTGGCGTCTATCAAAACCTGAATACCGCGCGACCCGCGCCGACCGCGTCGCGATGGCGCTGCGTGGGCTCGCAGGGCACTGGTTTCTGCACCTCCATTCGGGCGTGGCGCTGACCCCGGTCGAGCACCTGCGCTCGGGGCGCTTCGCGGCGTCCGAGGGGGATCTCGGAGCGGCGGTGAAGGCCTTCGGCGCGGCGTGGGACCTTGGTCGTGAGCCGCGCGCGGCGCTCTTGGCCCACAAGGCGATGCTCGAGGATGGCCAGCCCGAGGCTGCCGTTCAGGTGTTCGAGACACGCGCCTCCGCCGTGAATACGGGTCTCGCAGCGGCCTTCGACGCGCAGCGGCGCGATGTGGCGGACGCGGCCGCCAACGCGGCCTGGCTGAAGGGCCGACCGCCGCTGTCGGTCGCCGAGGGCACGGCGCGGGCGCTCGCGCTCGCTCGGCTCGGGCAGCCAGACGCCGCCATCGCCCTCGCCGAAGCGATCCGCGGGACGCACCCGACTGATCCGGTCGGGTGGCGTCTGTCGGCGCTCCTGCACACCGTGCGTGGGGACCGCGACGTCCTGCGCGGGCTCTTCACCGAGGCGGCCGAAGAGGGCCTGATGAAGGACGACCGCCTGCGCGAGGGGCGCCTGCTGCTGCTCGTCAATGGCGGCGAGTCGAGCGCGCTCGAGCGCGAGCTGGGCTGGCTGGCCCGACGTTCGCCGCGGGATGCCGTCCTCGCGGAGGTGGGACGGGGGCTGCCGCTCATGGCCCGGGCCGCCATGGCGCGCGAAAAGCCCGGGGCCGAGTCGGCCTTCGCACCGCTGCGCGAGCACCTCACGACGGTGGTCGCGCGGCATCCGGGAGAGCTCGAGGTGTGGGGGCTGGCGGTGGCCGGCTTCGGCGCCATGCGGGCTCTCGAGACAGAGAGCGCGACGCTTCGGGGCTGGCTCGGGAGCGCCCCTCCGGAGGTCGGCGCGACGGTCGAGGGCTGGCTCGCGCTGACGGACGCGGCCTACGCCTTGCGTGCGCGGGACCCGAAGGCGGTCGGTCGGGCACGCGCGCTGCTCGAGACCCGCGCCACAGCATCGGGGCGCACGGCCACGGAAGACCTGCTGCTGGCCGCGACGCGCCTCGTCGACACCGAGCTCGGCGGCGGCTCGCACTCCCCGGCCCCGCTCGGCCCCGTCCAGGCGGGCTTCGAGGTCGCCCTGCAGCGAGCCGAGCCTTCATCGCTCGCGCGTCAGGCCGCGCTTGTCGGTATCGCGACGACCCTGACCCAGGCGGGGCGGTCGGCCGACGCCGTGGCCGCCTGGCGCGCTGTGCGTGGCGCTGACGGGAGCCCGTTCCTCGCGGCCATCGGCACGGCCTGGTCGCTGATGCTCGAGGGCGAGGCCCAGTACGCCTCGCTTCGCGCGATGGACGCCAGCGAGCTCGCCGAGGGTCCTCACGAGCGCCACTACGCGCTGCTCCTCGCCGCGCGGGGCCTCGAGGGCGCCGGGCAGCCCGAGCTCCTCGGAAAGGTGCTCGGCCGCGCGGCCGACGTGGCCCGCGAGGCCGAGCTTCCGGCCGCTGCCACCCCCGCCCGCGGACTCCGCGCCATCGTCGTCTCGCGCCTCGGGGTCCTGCTCGAGACCGCCTGGGAGGCCCCCCTCAAGGCCCGCATCAACCTCGACCCGGTCGTCGCGCTCCTGCCGTTGCCGTGATGGCCCCGGGATGGCGATGACGCGCTGGCCTGGGGACGGGGTGCCGTGACCCCTATCCAGCAGGCGGGCGACGCGTTTGCACGCCGGGGCGCCTGCATCCGGCGAGGCCCGCTCACCAGGCCTCGCCCGAGGGCGTATCAGAGCCAGATGACCAGGCCGCAGTGCAGGCCGAAGTCGCTGAACTTCACATCGGATTCAGTCCCGGTGAAATTCGAGCTGATGGAGCCGAGGAGCGGAAAGTCCAGTCCAAGTCCGAGGCTGATGCTCCAGTGGGGCGACGGCGAGAAGAGGAACTGCGGGTCCACGCTCAGGGCGATGTTCAGCATCGACAACTCCTCGGAGCCGTAATGGTTGATGCTGAGCCCGCCGCGCAGCCAGAGCTGCGTGGATTCGGACATCGAGACGAGGTACCCCATGCGGGGTCCGAGGTGGATGAGCCGGTCCGAGGTCGCTGGCGCCACCTCGATCGTGGCGGACGCGCCGAGCGTCAGGGCTCCCATCGCCACGTCGAGGCCGACCCGCACCCCGGGGGCCGCGCCCGCCGTCCGCCCCGGCGTCAGAAGCGTGACGCTGGTCATGTCGATGTAGGTCTGCTCGTCCTCGAGGATCGCGTAGCGGATCCCGAAGAGGCGCTCCACGCCAAGCAGGAAGCGCATCGGGGCATCCTCGTCGGTCTCGTCCTCCCCGTAGCCCTCGTCCGCGACGACGGCCTTGCGTGGCGTCTCATCAGCGTCTGGGGCGCGCAGACGGCGGCTCGCAGGCTCGGCCGCGGCCTGATTCGCTGTCGCGCACCCGAGGGCGAGCGTCGCCCCAGCCATGCTCATCACAAGATTCAACTTCATGCCGACCTCAATGCCGTTCGAGGCGCCGCACCACGCGCCGCCGTCACCCTCATCGCGCCGCGCCCGGGACCGCCCCGAGGCTGAGCGTTACGCCGACCTGCAGGACCCGTGTCCCTCCGAGCGGCTTGTTGAACCAGGCGTCCTCGTCGAGCGGCGGCGCCGCCATCAGCAGCGACAGCACCGAGTCCGTCGTCAGCACGCGACACACGTCGCCCGACGCCGACGCTCCCTTCAGCACCGGATCGCACTCCACGTGCAGCCACGCCGGCACCGCCCGCCGCGCCGATCGC
>SYAK01000311.1 GCA_005788935.1 Pseudomonadota bacterium | reverse complement strand
CTCGGCCGCGCCGAATGCGGCGCCGTTGGCGGTGCAGGCGGGCGGGGTGGCAGCTGGGGCCTGGGGCGCCGAGGCGGCCGTCGTCGGAGCGGCGGCGTCGGGGGCGGGCGAGGCCGGGGCCGAGCACCCCGAGAGGGTCAGCAGGGCGAGCGCGACGCGGGCGAAGGGCAGGAGCTTCATGTGCGGAGACCTCCGGCGTGAGCGGTAGAAGGGGGCGGGAGATTGCCGAGGCGACGCGGTCCCTGTCAACGCCGAAGTCGGCGCGGGGCCTGACGACAGCGGGTTGCCCGGATCGGGTTGCGGGCGCTCGGGCTCGCCTGTGCGGGCCCGTTCGGGCCTGTTCGGGCATGTTCGGCGGCATACTTTCGCGCGGACGCAACCGGTGGTAGCCTCCCACGGCACGAGGACCGGGTGCCGCGGCCAATTTCTGGCAGACACCACCCGGGCATGACGACGCCCCATGGAACGACGCATCATCCGCCCGCACGACCGCCCGCACCAGCGCGTCCGCGTGACGGACGAGGCGCGTGCCCGCGAGGTGGCCGCGCTCGCAGAGCTGATGCTCGGGGCCGCGTTCGCGGACGGTCACAAGGAGCCGGTCGAGATCGTCGCGATCGCAGAGCAGCTCAAGGAATTCGTGGCGGTGGACGCGATGCCGCACCTCATCTCGAAGCGCATCGCACGCTTCGACCCGGCGACCTTCGACATCGGAGTGGCCTGCCGCGAGATCACGGTCCAGACCGACGACGAGCGCATCGCCATCCTGCAGCTCGTGGCGCGGGTCATCGGCGCCAAGACCGGGCTCCACCCCGCCGAAGAGGTCTACCTGCGAAAGGTCGCGGAAGGGCTCGGGCTTGACCCCGAGTCGCTTCAGATCGAGGTGCGTCGCTGACCTGCGCGCAGGTGTGTCATTTGACACACCCCCGTGACCGGGCGCGCGCGGTGTTCACTTTGACACGGTGACAGCCCTGCCCCCCGTCTTCGGGCCAGCGACCGCAGCCTGGTTCGCCCGCGCCTTCGATGGCCCGACCGAGGTGCAGCGACTCGGTTGGGAGGCGATCGCGCGTGGCGACGACGCGTTGCTCATCGCCCCGACCGGGTCTGGGAAGACGCTCGCGGCGTTCCTCGTGGCGATCGACCGAATCGGCGCCCGGACCGCCACCGACGCGGTCCCGGCAGCCAAGGGGCGGACGCGCCGCGCCGCGCCAGCGCTCACCGAGGCGCCGCGTGGCTGGTCGGCCATCTACGTGTCGCCGCTGAAGGCCCTCGTCCACGACGTCGAGCGGAACCTTCACGCACCCCTCCGCGGCATCGCCCTGACGGCCGCGCAGCTCGGCCGTCCCTTCACACCGCCGCGCGTCGACGTCCGGACTGGCGACACCCCGGCCGACGTGCGGCGACGCCAGCTTGCGGACCCGGGCGATATCCTCGTGACGACGCCGGAGTCGCTCTATCTGCTGCTGACCTCGTCGTTGCGCGCGCGCCTCGCGACCGTGCGGACGCTCATCGTCGACGAGGTGCACGCGCTCGCGCCGACACGACGCGGCGCCCACCTGATGCTGTCGGTGGCGCGCCTCGACCACCTCGTCGAGCGGGCCTCTGACACATCCGACGCGCCCGGGCAGGCCGCTGCGGTCGCGCGCGTGCAGCGAATCGGGCTCTCGGCGACGGTGGCACCCGTCGACGCGGTCGCGTCATTTCTGGGCGGGGAGACCCTGGTCACGGTGGTCGACACGCACGCACCGCCGCGACTCACGCTGACGATCGAGGTACCGGTCCGCGACATGACGCAGCCCGGCCTCGACGGGCCCCCACCCGACGGGGCGACCCAGGGCGGGGGAGCCGGGCTCGCGTCGGGGTCGTTGCTCGCGGCGAGCGAGCGGGACCCGGGAGAGGCCACCCGCCAGGGGCTGTGGCCGTGGATCGAGCCGCGGATCGTCGACCTGATCCTCGGGCACCAGGCCACGCTCGTCTTCGTCAACGCCCGCGGACTCGCCGAGCGCCTCGCCCAGCGCCTCCAGGAGCTGCTCGTCGCCCGCGGTGCCGCCACCGAGGACAGGCCGCTCGTGCGCGCCCACCACGGGTCCATCGCGCACGCGCAGCGGACGGAGATCGAGGCGCAGCTGAAGGGCGGCCTCCTCCGGGGGCTCGTGGCGACGAGCTCGCTCGAGCTCGGGATCGACATGGGCGCCATCGATCTCGTGATCCAGGTGGCGGCCCCGGACTCCGTGGCGCGCGGCCTGCAGCGCGTCGGGCGGGCCGGACACCACGTCGGCGGGCTCTCGATCGGACGCATCTTCCCGAAACACCGGATGGATCTGGCCGCCGCCGCCGTGACGGCGCGCGCGATGCAGGAGGGGCGCATCGAGGCCATCCGGGTGCCGAAGAATCCGCTCGACGTGCTCGCCCAGCACATCGTCGCGATGGTCGCGATGGAGCCGTGGACGACGGCCGAGCTCGCGCGTGTCCTGCGGCGCACGATGACTTTTCGCGATCTCTCGCGCGACCTGCTCGAGGCGACCCTCGACATGCTCGCGGGCGTCTTCCCGTCGAGCGAGCTCGCGGATCTCAGGCCGCGCATCAGCCGCGACCACCAGACCGACACGCTGACGGCGCGGAAGGGCGCGCATCTGCTCGCCGTGACCAACGGCGGAACCATTACGGATCGCGGGCTCTTCGGCGTCTTCCTCGCAGCCACCGAGGGTGGAAAGCCGGTGCGGGTCAGCGAGCTCGACGAGGAGATGGTGCATGAGGCCCGTGTCGGGCAGACCTTCATCCTCGGCGCATCCACGTGGCGCATTACTGAAATTACACGCGATCGTGTGCTCGTGGTGCCAGCCCCGGGCGAGCCCGGCAAGTTGCCCTTCTGGCGCGGCGAGGGCCCTGGGCGGCCGCTCGAGACCGGACGCGCGCTCGGGGCCTTCTACCGCCGCCTCGCCGAGACCCACCCACGGGTCGGAGACGCGCCCCCAGACTGGCTGCAGCGCGAGTATCCGGTCGATGATCACGGGGCGCGGAACCTGGTCGATCTGGTCGCGGGCCAACGCGAGGCGACGGACGCGGTCCCGGGCGACCGGACGATCGTGGTCGAACGCTTCCGGGACGCGCTCGGCGACCTCCGGGTCTGCGTGCTGTCGCCCTTTGGCGCGCGGGTGCATGCGCCATGGGCCCTCGCCATCGAGGAGCTGCTCGCGGCGAGGAGCGGCGTCGAGGCCGAGGCCATCTGGGACGACGACGGGTTCTCCTTCCGCCTCGCGGGCGCCGCTGAAGCGTGCGACCTCGCGCTGCTCGCGATTGCCCCCGAGGAGGTCGAGGAGCTCGTCATCGCGCGCCTCGGGCAGACGCCGCTCTTCGCGAGCCTCTTCCGCGAGAACGCGGCGCGTAGCCTCCTCCTCCCCCGCCAAAGTCCCGACAAGCGCGCCCCCCTCTGGCAGCAGCGCCTGCGGGCGCAGCACCTGCTCGCGGCGGTGCGGGGGCACGCGCGCTTCCCGATCCTGCTCGAGACCTATCGGACCGCCCTGCAGGACGTCTTCGATCTGCCCGCGCTGCGCGAGCTCCTCGGCGAGGTGGTCTCGCGCCGCGTGCGGCTGCATCATGTCGAGACGGCCGAAGCGTCCCCGATGTCACGCGGACTGGTCTTCGCCTTCGCGCAGGCCTACATGTACGCGGGCGACCAGCCCGCAGCCGAGCGGCGGGCCCAGGCGCTGACGCTCGACCGGGGGCTCTTGCGCGAGCTGCTCGGCGACGCGGGCGAGCGCGCGCTCTTTGATCGTGAGGTCCTCGCCGAGGTCGAGGCCGAGCTGCGCGGGCTGAACGGCCCGCGCGCCCCACGCGACGCGGATGGTATCCGGGACCTGCTGCGCCAGACCTGCGGTCTGCGGGAGGCAGAGCTCGAGGCCGCATGGCACGCCGGTCAGCGAGAATTAGCTGACACATCGTCAGTCAATCCGATCGACGCGCTGCTCGCGAATCGCGCGGTGGCAAAGCTCCGGGTCGGCGGGGCGCCACTGGTGGTGGCGTGCGAGGACATCGCCCTCTACCGGGACGCGCTCGGGGCGATGCCACCGTCCGGACTGCCAGCCCGCCTGCTGCTCCCGGTCGACGATGCGCTGACGACCTTGCTCGCGCGCTTCGCGGCGGCCGTGATGCCGTTCCCGAGCGAGCGCGCCGCCTTGGCCTTCGGGTTGCCGACCGACGTCGTGGACGCAGCCCTTGGGCGACTCCTCGCGCGCGGACGGGTCGTCAAGGGGCCGTTCCACCCAGACCATGCAGGCGAGGTGTGGTGTGATGCCGAGCTGTTGCGCCGGATCCGCCGCCGCCTGCTGCATCGGCTGCGCGACGCCGTGGCCCCTGTGGAACCCGCCGCGTGGGTGCGCTTCCTCGGGGCCTGGCACGGGCTTGGAGGCAGCCTCGGTGAAGGTCTCCTCGAGACGCTGGCGCGGCTCGAGGGGCTCGCCCTGCCGCTGTCGGAGTGGGAGCGCCGCATCCTGCCAGCCCGCCTGCCGGGTTACCGCCCCGACACGCTCGACCGCCTCCTCGCGAGCGGCGTCGTGGCCTGGGTGGGTCACGGCCCGCTCGGGGCCTCCGACGGCCGGGTCGCCTTCTATCGCAGGACGTCGCTCGACGCGCTGCTGCCCGATGTGCTCCCGGACCCCGGCGACGCGACTTCAGGCCCGCTCCACACACGCATCCTCGCCTTCCTCGAAGCCCGCGGGACGGCCTTTGGCGACGAGCTCATGACGCGGGTCGCGCATGCCGTCGGCGCAAGCGGCGGCGAGCTCGCGGCGGCGGTCTGGGATCTCGTGTGGGCGGGGCTCGTCACGAACGACTCCTTCCTCGCCGCCCGCAGCTTCGCCGCGAGCGGGCCAGCGACCGGGTCTGCGGGCGCTCGGGGTGGCAGCTGGCGAAGCGCCGGGAGCCTCGCCCCGCCAAGACTCGCAGGCCGCTGGTCGCTCGTCAGGCGCCTCGTCTTCGAGGCGGCCCCCGAGACAGCCCGCCGCATGGCGCGCGCGCGATCGCTGCTCGAGCGGCACGGACTCGTGACGCGCGACCTCATCGAGGCCGAGGAGGTGCCTGGCGGCTTCTCGGCGCTTTACCCGACGCTGAAGGCCCTCGAGGAGCTCGGGGCGGCGCGACGTGGACACTTCATCGAAGGCCTCGCAGGTCTCCAGTTTGCGGGCCCGGGCGTCGTGGACCGGTTGCGCATCGAGAAGGACCCGCCTCGCGCCGAGCCCCATGTGGCCAGCGCGAGCTCCGACGGGCCGAAGGGTCCGATCTGCCTCGCCGCCCTCGATCCCGCCTGCCCGTGGGGCGCGGCCCTGCCGTGGCCAGATCTCGTCGAGGGGGCCGCACGCCCACGGCGCCAGGCCGGGGCGACAGTTGTTCTTTACCGCGGTGTACCACTTCTGTGGGTATCTCCAAAGGCTGACAAAGTGTCGACATTCCCCGTCGTGCGGGGCGAAGCCGACGCGCTCGACGCCGGTTTGCCGGGCGGTGGGGCCCTCGCGGTGGCGGCCTTCGAGGCGTTGTCGGCGCTCGCCCGCCTGCGCGGCCCCCTGGAGGTGCTGACCATCGATGGACGCGAGGTCCGCGGCGGCCCGTGGGAGTCGCGGCTGCGTCTCGCGGGCTTCCGCAGCTCGCACCGAGGACTGCAGCTCGTGGCGGGGCCCGCCGCCCGAACGTCACCGACAGCCTCGCAAGCGAGCCCGAAGCCGCCCCGCGGCACCTTCGCACCGCCGCCGCTCGGGACCTCCCCCACCCTCCCGACGACCGCACCGGAGCCCGAGGCGCCCCCGCTGCCGCACGATCGCCACGCCCGACGGTTCGCGCTGAAGCGGCGCGCGCGCGCAGGGGCCGCGTCGGACGAGCGCCCCTGACGCGAGGCGCGCTGGCCGAATCGGACCCATCCGGTCCGTTTTGACCTTGTCAGCGGCCCCGGCGATCCGATACTCGCGCCGGGTCGGGGCGTTGGCGCCCGCGGCCGGGAGGAGGCGCATGCAGGACCTGGTGACATTCGGAACCGAGATCGACGTGATCCAGATCCCGGACGGGACGCCGCTCGCCATCCCAGCGGGCACGCGCGGCTCGCTGATGCAGGTCCTCGGCGGCAACTTCACGGTGCGGCTCGAGACGGGGCATCTTGTCCGGGTCGACGGTCGGCACGCCGACGTCATCGGCCAGGCGCCACCCGCATCCGCCGCGCCAGCCGGGGCCGACGGTGGCGAACCAGCCCTCGAGGACGTGATCTGGAGCCAGCTGCGCACCTGCTACG
>SYAK01000310.1 GCA_005788935.1 Pseudomonadota bacterium | reverse complement strand
GCCGCGACGACGTTCTGCAGCTGGGCGAGGTGTCGCCGCGAGGCCTCATCGGTGAGGACGCCCGAGAGCTCGAGGCCCGCGACCGGGGATCGCTCGAGGAGTCGCTCGGCCTCTTCGTTCGACAGCGTCACGCGGCCGTCGGGCGCGACGAGCATCAGCGCGACCGGGCTGTCGTTCAGGATGACCTGGAAGGTGCGACGGAGGCGCTGGAGTTTGCGCTGCGTCCGGCGACTCTCGGTGAGATCCGTGGCCGTGCCCGCGAGGCCGAGCGGCGTCCCGTCTGGCGCGCGGATGGGGAAGATGGTCTCGAGGAAGGTGCGCGCCTCCCCGTGGAGATCGATGTCGAACTCGGACACGACGGGGTCGCCCGTTTGGAGCACCTGTCGCGCGAGCTGCTCGACGGGCGCCGAGACGTCCCCGAAGAGCTCGGTCTCGGTCCGCCCGATGATCTCGGCGACCGACCGGCCCGAGAGCGTTGCGTGGCTCGTGTTGCTGAGTGTGTAGCGGAGGGCCGTGTCCTTCGCGTAGATGACGGCTGGCGTCTCCTGGAGGACCGCCCACGCGAGCTGAAGGTCGCGTCGCAGGCGGTCGTTCTCGCGGCCCTGCCGCTGCTCGGCGGTGTGACGTGCGATGAGGCGCCTGTCCTGCCGTCGGACAGCCTCGATGGCCCCGCCGAGCGCGCCGTCGCCGCCGGTTAGGCAGGCTGGCACGAACGTGACGAGCGCTTCACAGAGCTCGGCGAGCGCTCCGACGAGGTGCGCGTCTGCCTGCCACGCCACGACGACCGAGGCGCGGTTCGGCCCCGCGTGGAGAGCCGCGTCGAAGGGGGCGAGGGCTGTTACAGGCTCGCGGCCGAGGCAGGCGATGAGGACGGCGTCGGTGCGGGCGGTCGACAGCGCGAACGCGGGCGAGGCGTCGGCGAACACCTCCGGGCGCGGCAGCGCGAGGCGCGTCACGGCGGCGGACACGGCGTCGCGAGCCTCGGCGCTTGGGCCGAAGACGACGACCGGGCTGGTGTCGGGCGTGGTGGGTGACATCCTGAGCTCTTGCCTCGGGGTCTGGCCTTCAGGGTCCATCGGTTCGCGAGGTGGAGCCAGCGCAATCGTCCGAAACGGTCAAATCAGGCACGTGAATACGTCATGCGCATACGCCCGTGATGAGGAGGTTGCGCGGGGTGACGCGCGGGGAGCAGAAGGGGGCGAGGCGCACGCGGCGGCCATGTTCGGCCAGCCAGAGGGCGCGATCGAGGGCGGCGAAGAGCTCGATCGGTCGACGGAAGACGGCGCGGACGGCTCCAAGCGCGCGGGCCCGGGTGGCGCGGCGGGTCCCCTCGCGGAGCGCGGACGCGAGGGCCGCTGGCGGACCGAGGTCGCGCCCGAGTCGGTCGCCGACGCGGAGAGCGAAGTCCTTGAATTCGGAGTCGAACCATGCCGCGGGCAGCGTGCCGAGTGGATGGTGACGATCCTCGCCGGTCAGCTCGCGGAGGCGCAGGTCGACCGCCTGCCGGAACCCCTCGTCGCGTCGCCTTCGTAGTCGGAGGGTTGGGCGCGCGACGACCTCGTCCGCGGTCGCGAGGCGGAGGGCTGCGTGGTCGAGCGTGAGGCCGGTCGCGCGCGCCGTTTCAGAGCGGGTCGGCCAGCCAGGTGCGCCATGGTGCCGATGCAGGCAGCATGGCGCGAGGGCGACGGCAGGGGCCTCCTCGGCGATGGCGAAGTCGAGCAGACGGTTGCCGAGGCCGCCGCAGGCGTGGAGCCCCACGACCCACTCGAGCGGTCGCGGCGACGACCGTGGCGGACCGGCCAGCAGGTCGCAGCGTTCAAAGCGGAGGTGGACGCCGTCGGCCTCCGCGAGGCCAGCCGCGTCCCGGGCGAGGGCGGCGTCGTGGTCGAGGGCCCAGAGGCGCCTGCCGAGGGCCTTCGCGAGCGTCCGGCCGACGTGGGCCTTGCCAGCACACCAGTCGGCGATCCATGGCACCTCGTGCACGTCGGGCACCTCGTGCACCTCGTGCACGTCGGACGCATCGGAGGGTGCTGCGGGGCTGGCCGTCTGCGCGATGGCGGTCGTGAAGCCGATGATTTCAAGCCACTTGCGGCCCGGGATCCCCGGTGGGCGACTGGTCTGGGCCGGGTCGGGCCGCCGCCAGTCGGTCCACGCGGTGTGCGTGGCGGTTTCGGCGACGAGCGCGTGCCAGTGGGCCGGCGCATCGGCAGGATGGCTGACTGACCCGGGTGTCAGCGTCGCATGCAGCGCGTCGACGGCGTCGTCCCCGCGCTCGGCGCACGCGAGGAGCCACGTGCCAAGCTCGGGCCTTTCTGCGACCCAGCCGGGGTCTGTCCCGGTGACAGCCCGAGGCTGCCAGAGCGGCTGACGGGCCTGCAGCCACGCCCCCAGCACCTCGAGCCGGGCGGCGAGGCCATCGGGGTCGGTGCCGGGCGGGAGGGTGCGGCCGGGCATGCTCAGCGTGCCGCGCGTCGGCTGGTGCGAGGTCCGCGCAGGCGGCTCACGGCGTGTTGACGGGCGGGACGGTCGCTGGCGCAGACGGGGCCGCCTCGTCCGGCTTGCAGGCTGCGCGCCAGGCGGCGTCGATATCGCGGTTGCGGTCAACGCAGGCCTCGCAGCGCGGCAGCAGCGCCTTGCAGCAGGCGACGAGCGGGGCTGGCTGGGTGCAGTCGAAGGTCGTGGGCACCTCAGCGAGCGGTGGAGCCTCGGGGACGCACTGGCCTGCCGGCTGGGTTGGGGCGGCGGCGACCCCGTCGGTCGCTGGGGCCGCCTGGCCCGCGGGCGCAGGCCCGGCGGGTGCGGCGGGACTCGTCGCGGCCGCATCCGGGGCGGACTTGCAGGCGGCGAGGGACAGCAGCGCGGTGGCCGCAACGGCGGCGAGACGTCTGAGAGCGGATGTGGCCTTCATGCGGGGCTCCTGGGTTTGCGCCAACCGTCAGCGCTGGCGACACCTCAACCGCCGCCGCCTAGCACGGATGCCCGGCTGTGGGAATCGGCGAGCTGACGGTCGGTCTCGTCGGCAGAGACTGATCCGCCAAGTCCACAAATTCGGACACGACCCCCGAAGTCGATCCCCAAGGTCAGTCCCAAAGGCGAGTGGTGTCACGGAGGGCAGGGCGGAGGCGGGTCATCGCCGGGGTCGATCAGGATGTCGCGGTGGGCGGTGAGTCGACCGCCCGAGGCGGGGCGGAAGACGACCTCGACGCGGTACGGGCGGCCGACGGCGCAGGCCGGATCCTGCAAAATGGCGGGCCAGCCGAGGTAGGCGCGGAAGCCCTCGGCGTTCGGCGGGTCGAGGCGGAGGCCGTGGGAGGTGCGGGCCGCGGACTCGGGGGTCGCCAAAGGGAAGTGGGTGACCTCGAGGCTTCCGGTGTCGTCGGCGACGCCGTGCACGCGCAGCGCGACCCACAGGTGCCAGCCGCCCTGTGCGCCACGGACCAGCGACAGCGCGGCGCCATCCTCGAGCGGCTCGAAGCGCCAGGTGCCAGTCCCCACCTCGAGCGATGGTGGCGCTTCGGGCGAGGATACGTCATCGCATGCATCCAGGATGCGCGGAAGTAGGGCGCCTGCAAGCCACGCCCTGATGCGCGGACTTGCGGAAGCTTGACGGAGGCCCCTTACGCCAGGCGCGCCAGCGGCTCGGACGACGCCTGAGGGCCGGCCCAACGCACCGAGTGGCGTCACCCGCACCGTGGACCGGGCCTCAGGTCCGGCGGGGGCGTCGCGCGAGCCCGAGCCCGGCCACGAGTCCGCCCGCGAGGAATGCCCACCCCGTACCAGCGCCGCCAGCGCCACACCCGCCGCCGCCGCCACCGCTCACCGCGTCGACGGTCTCGCCGCGGCTCGCGATGAGGGCCTCGGCCTGGCGCGTTACCTCGGCGTTGTGGGTCGCGAGGTCGCTGCCGATCGGCGCCGCGTTGTCGACCACCACCTCGCCCGGGCCGGTCGGCCCGATGCGCACGACGCGCGCGTTGGCCGGCATGTTCGAGGTGTCGAGCGAGAATGGCCAGCTCGCGCCGAAGCCGCGCACGACCTGTCCGTCGCCGAGCGAGACGCGCCACGGCGCCTCCGACCGTTGCAACTCGGGCGAGCACTCGATGACGCGGTCGGCGACGTGGGCGGGCGACACCTCGGGCAGGTCCGGGTTGAAGTCGAAGGACGGGTCGACGTTCATCTCGTCGGCGCTGAGCGTGGTGTATAGGCGGGTCGCGGTGACATCGCGCGCGAAGAGCGCCTGGGTGGCGCGCACGGGCGCGATGACCTCCGCGTCGACGTCGGTGACGAAGCCCGCGACGTCGAAGCCTGTCACGACGCCGTCGCTATCCGTCGGAAGCTCGTAGCACCACGGGCACTGCAGGAACGCCGCGACAGGGACTTCAGCGGGCAGCGCGAGGTGTTCCGAGACCGCATCCCCGAGGCCGTCATAGGCCGCGAAGGTTGAAATCATCTGGCGCAGCTGTTCGAGCGTGGCGAGCTGCGACGGGTCCGCCTTCCATCGCTCCCACGCGGTCGCCTCGAACGCTGGCGCGATCGCCTCGCCAAGACTCCGCGCTGGGCCGCTCGCCTCGGTGACGAAGCCGTTTCCGCCGGCCTGATTAGCGGCCTCGGTCACGACTGCGTTGTAGGTCGGGCCCGGGTTGAACCAGTTGATGAGGGCCTCATTCAGCTCGAGCGAGGCGTAGTTGACGGGGTAGGCGCGGTGCGGGCCGAGGACCCACACCATGACGCCCATGTCGGCGACCGCCGCGACCGCTGTCGGTCGGATCGGGATCGACGCAAGGCCGCTGCCGAAGCCGATCATCACCGGACGAATGGCGCCCGCGTCGTTCCCCTTCGTCAGGCGGAACGACAACAGGTTCATCCCCGAGGCGAGGTAGGGCCCGATGCGGTCGGCGCCGCCGTCGTCGATGTCGTAGCCGTTGTCGCGCAGCCAGGCGATGGCCGAGGCGGCTGGCGTCGCGGCCGCGGGGTCGACCGACACGACCACGTAGTCGTAGGGACCGACCGAGCCCTGATCGACCACCGTCACGTCGCCGTCCTCCTCGGACGGAGGGCCGCTCGCGTCCATCGAGAAGTCGCCCCCGCCCGCGGTCGCCTGCATTTCCGGTTCGGGCAGGCACTCCCCCTCGACCGTCGTGTTCAGCCGGTAGGAGGGGTTCGTCGCCAGCTGCAGGCGGTCGAAGGCGAGGTTTGACGACACCGCGATGGTCGGGCGGCCAGCGACCGGCAGCATCCAGGCGAAGCGCTCGGCCGGGCCCTGGTACTGGATCTGGATGACGGCTGTGACCTGCCCGTCGGGGGCGCGGCTGAAGATGATCCGCTCGGCCGACTGGTTGACCGGTTGCGAGGCGTCACAGAAGAAGCCGCCGCAGGCGCGGGCTGGCGCTGGTGTCACGAGCGGAGTGGCGACGGTCGCGAGGGTGGCGGCGGACAGGGCGAGGATACGACGCATGGGTCACCGGCTCCTTGGGCCCTGTCGTCCGCAGGGCCTGCGTGGGTTCGCGCGCGGGTTCACCAGTCAAGGCGTGCCCGCGCCGCGCATTCTTCGCAGGAGACCCGACTCGCCCAGTCCAGCGCAAATCTTTTCGCCAGACCGAGGTCAGAGGCCGACGCCGAGGGTGGCGCCGAACCCCCACTCCGAGATGGCGCGCCCCTCGACCCCAAGCCGCAGCCCGGGCCACAGCCGGCCGAGGGGTGCGAAAGCCAGGCCGGCTGCGAGCTGGACGTGGCGGGTGTCGGAGGCGATGATCGTCTCGCGGGTGGCGCCTTCGCCGCGGGTCACGAAGAGCGGCCCGCCGAAGACGCGGATCGCGCTCCAGACCGCGAGGTTGCGTGCGAAGGTCCGGCTCGCGGTCGCGGAGAGGCGGACGTCGAGGGCCGTCGCGGTGCCGTCGCGCCCGCCCCCGGCCGGCGCGAGCGTCGTGTGCGAGGCCGCCAGCTGGGCCGAGAGGTCGAGGGCGAACGGCCGGTCGTAGGTCGTCCAGACGGGCCACGTCAGCCCGACGCCGCCAGCGAGGCCTGAGCGAAGTCGCCATGGGGCCGGCCCATCCTCGAACGCGAGCTGGCCACCCATCGGCGCGCCAACGAACCAGCCGAGCGTCAGGCGGCCGACAGGGTGCGCGCCGGTGAGTGCAAGCTGCCGGAGGTGCAGCCGAATCGCGTCCTCTCCAGGTGAGCCGAGGCGCGTCGCGAGGTCAGTCCACGCGACCGAGAGCGCACCAGCCCCTGACTGCGTTCCCACGGGACCCGCGGGCGCTCCGCACCCTCAGGCAAAGGCCTCACGCAGCCAAATCGGCCCGCAGAGGGTCAGGACGGTCAGGGTGGCGGCGAGCAGGCGATGGCGTGGGCGCATGGGACGGGTATGCCGGGAGGCGGTCGCCGGTTTCAACGGAGTGCGCTGTCGCTGTCGCGCGCGATCCTTGTGGCGTACAAGCTGCTCATTCTGTGGTCACGGGCCGGACGCGGCGCCACAGGATGAGCAGCGAGGCCGGCAACGACACGCAATTCGGCGCGATGACGAGCGGGTCGTCAACCGCCACGCCGTGCACCATCCAGCAGGCGGCGTTGAGCGCGAGGAGCGCGTAGGTGGCGGGGCTCACGGCCGCGAGCGAGGCGCCACTGCGCAAGGTGGTCCAGGCCTGCGGCAGCGTCATGCCGCCGCCGACCAGGACGCCGAGGATGCCGGTTGGACCCGCCCCGAGCCACGTCACGAGGCCCACGACGGCGACGGGGCCGACGAGCAGCAGCGCAGCGAGGACGGGAGACAGGCGGCCGCGGCAGGCGAAGACGGTCAGCATCGCGGCGAGGCAGACCGAGACGTTGGCGGCGACGATGTAGGGGCTCGCGACGAGCAGCCCGTAACCTGTCCAGGTGAGCCCGCTCTGCCAGGTCAGGGCGGTCGTGGCGAGCGAGACGCCCGACGTGTCGCTTGAACGCAGCGCACGCATCGCCTGCGGCCACGCGAAGACCGCGGAGAGGCCCGAGGCGGCCCAGCCCGAGAGCTCTGCGATCATCGGGCGAGGTCTGGTGCGAGGTGGCTGGACGTGGCGGTCATGAGGTCCTGCGGTGCGACGGGGCGGGCGGCGCGCACCCTAGTCCGCGCAGCGCAGGTTGCAAGCGCCGTGTCGACGACGGCCCTACACCCGCGATGTGCAACAGGGTGTTTCAACATTGAAACAAAATGGTTCATGCGTGAAACAGGATGATGCGTCGCCGTGCATGTCGGGCGCCGCGTGGGGCCTTGACCGCTGCCGGGTCGGGATGTTCGACTCGCGGGCGATGGCGCGACGCTTCCTGTTCCGGAACGAGCATGTGCGGCGGGCTTCGGACGCGCCTGCCTCTCCGCGCACCGGGCGGCGTCAGGGCGAGGTCCTGCGGGTCCGTGGCGGTGCGGCGGCGGTCGTGCGGTTCGACGCCCGTTTCGGGGCCGGGCTGCTGGCGACGGTGCCGACAGCGCCCGGTACGTACATCTTCCGGAACGCGGAGGGCGAGGCCCTCTACGTCGGCAAGGCGCGCAACCTGCGGGCGCGGCTACGGCAGTATCGGCAGGCCTCGGGTGGGCGGCGGGGGCTGCGGATGCGCGGGATCGTCGCCGAGGCGGCGGGCCTCGCGTGGGAGGTCGCCGAGACGGAGCTGGCGGCCGAGCTGCGCGAGTTGGCGCTCATCCAGCAGCTGCGGCCACCGCTCAACATCGTGGGCGCGCACGCGGCGGGCTACCCGTTCTGGGGTGTCCGGATAGGGGCCGACGGCGTCGTCGCGTTCTGCCACGTCGCGGCGGCCGAGACCGCCAAGGGCTTCGCGCTGCATGGGGCGTGGCGCTCGCGGGGACGGTCGCTCGCGGCCTTCTCGGCGCTGATGCGGCTGCTGGCGCTGCTCGGTCACCCGGAGCCGGCGCGTCGGGCGCGCGCATCTGCGCCGGAGCTGCGGGGGCGGATTGTGGCCTTTCGGCAGCTGTCGGTCGCCCTCGCCGCGGGCGCGGGCGCGTTTCTGCGCGGGGACGGGGACGCGTGGCTTGGCGACCTGTGTCTCGCGCTGCTCGAGCGGGCCTCGGCGCGGCGGCGTCCTGAGGAGGTGCAGGCGGATCTTGCGTTGCTCAGGCGATTCTGGCGCGACGAGGTGGCCGTGCTCCGGCAAGCCTGCGAGGCGACGGGCTTCAGTGCGTGGCCGGTCCCTCAGGAGGCCCGGGATCCGCTGCTGCTGCGGGTCCGGGCTTCGAATCGGGCGGCGGACGGCGAGGTGGAGCGAGGCGCAAGAACGCGAGCAGCGCGATCGCGACGGGCCAGGGCGCGAAGACCTCACGGCCAAGGGCCCCTTCGAGCGAGGCGGCGGTCGCGATGAGGCCGAGGCCCGCGAATCGGGCGCTGGCTGCGGCGCGCGGGGACAGCAGCGGTGGGTGTGTGCGCAGCAACGGGGCGATGGCCAAGGCGAGCAGTACGGCCCCGGTCAGGGCGAGGACGGCGGCCATCATGGTCCGGGGTCCGGGGCTTGCGGAGGCTCGGCGGGCGGCCTGGGACGGAGCAACGCAACGGCGAGCAGCGCGAGTGCGACCGGGGCCGCGTGGTCGTGGGACGCACGCTGGCCGATCACGAGGACCATCGCGGCGGTCGCGACGAGGAGGGCGTCGCGCGCATGCTGGCGCCGGGCGGCCTCCGGGGCGGTCAACGCGACGACGGCCGCGGCGACGGTGGCGGCGGCGACCAGGACGAGGGCCAGGACGAGCAGCGTGTCGGTCATGGGCGACCTCCGCTGGCGAGGTGTGCGAGGAGCGGGCTCGCGCCCACCGTGAGCGCAAGGATCGCGAGCGTCAGGGTCGCGACCGCGAGGCGCGATGGCCAGGGTGCGGGTTGCGACGTCGATGCTTCCGGGGCGGGTGCGCGCCAGAGGTGTCGGCTCGCCGCGCGGGCGACCGCGAGGGTCGCGAGTCCCATCGCGAGCGCGAGCGCGCCGATCGCGACGAGGCCTGCGTCGGACTCGCGCAGGGCGCGCCAGGCGACGAGCTGGACCGTGAAGCCCGCGAGCGGGGGCAGCCCGACAAGCGCCGCGGTCGCGACGGCGAACGGGGCCATCACAGCGGGCTGGGAGGGGCTCGGGCCTGACGCGGGCGCCCGGAACTCGACGATGAGCATCAGAACGACCCCGGCGAGCGCCACCTGAGCGAGCTGCACCATGGCGGTCGGGGCCGGTCCGGGGCGCGGGCCGCCCGGCAACGTCAGCGCCACCAGTGCGGTCGCGAGGCCTCCCGCGATGAGCCAGCCTCCGAGGCGCGCCAGACTGTCGCTCCGGAGGGCACCAAGCGAGGTGAGGACCGCGCCTGCGACGCCGAGTGGCAGCAGCAGCGCGTCGAGGTGCTCGAGCCGCAAGTCCCGGCAGGGTCCGCACCCGGCTGCGACGGCCGCCTCGAGCCCGGCTGTCAGCGGGTGGTGAAGACGGGAGAGTGCGGCGAACCCGGCCACGGCGAGCAGCGGAGCGAGGCTGGCCGCTCGTGAGGCCGAGTCGCGGGTCAGCGCGAGGAGCCAGCCCCCGAGCGGGGTGACGGCGGCGCGATGGAGCAGGGACGCAACCACCGCCAGGAGGGCCGCCTGTGCCACGTCGCGCGTCTGGGGCGGCAGGCGGCCGAGCGCCTCCGGGAGCGCTGCGAGGCGGGTCGTGCCCGTGAAGGCGACGAGCGCCGTCAGCCCGAGCAGGGCGATGGTCGTGGCGACAAGGGACGTCCGGAGGAGACCACCGGAGGCCTCCCGGGCATCGGGGCGGGCCGTGAGGGCGGCGCCGAGGGTCATCAGCTCGAGGGAGAACACCTGCGTCGCGAGGTCTGCGGCGAGGCAGGCGGTCTGCCCGCCAAGCGCGACGAGCGGCAGGGCGAGGGCGGTCCGGGCCTGCTCGTCCGGAGTTTCGGGGCGAGCGTGGCTGTGCAGGGTCAGCGCGGCGACGGCGAGCGCGAAGGTCGCCACGAGGGTGGCGGAGGCCGGGTCGGCGAGGAGGGACGGGGCGAGGTCGCCGAGCGCCGGGCCGTCGGCTCGGACAGACGCGAGCCATCCGCCGAACCCCAGGGACAGGGACCCAGCGTCAGCGACCCGCGCAAGCAGCGCGAGCGCTCCGGCAAGGTTCAGGGCGCTCACGCCAAGGGCCACGAGGCGGGCCGTCGCGGGTCGCGAGGTGCCGAGTGCCGCCACGCAGACGGCGAGCAGCGGTGCGAGCACGGGGGCGGCGACCAGCAGGTCCTCGTGTGCGCGGGTCATCGGAGGACTCCGTCTGAGGCTGGCCGAGCAGCACGCGGAGCTGGCGTCAGGGCCGATGGTCCCGGCGGGGTCGGCGGGCGGGTGGTGCGCGGGGGCTCGGGTTGCGCTCCTGGCCCGCGGCGGCGGGTCGCGGCGAAGACGCACAGCCCAGCGACGGCCGGCAGGAGGAGGACGAGGGCGAGCGCGTGCGGCGTCGGATCCGCCATGTCGCTCGGCGTCGAGAGCGCAGGCGACACGGGCGCGATCTCGGGCGGGGTCTTCGCGCGCATCCCGCCGACGGAGGCGAGGGCGAGCGACACCGCGGCCGCGAGCAGCAGCCCGCCTGCGACGGTCGTGCCGCGGTCGCGACCGAGCATCGACCACACGCCGCTCGCGACGAGGGCGCCGCACACGAGGGCCATCAGGAGTTCCATCGCCCACCCCCTCGGCGGTCGTGGTCCGAGCCGACCCGGGCTCCGACGCCGATCGCAACGCAGACGAGCGCCACCTCGAGGCCCCG
>SYAK01000309.1 GCA_005788935.1 Pseudomonadota bacterium | reverse complement strand
CGCAACCTCGCGAAATCCGTGACCGTCGAGTGAACGCCGCGACCTCAGAAGCCCCTGTGAAAACGCCGCGGGCTCTGGTATGCGGACACACTTCCGTCGCGCCAGCGTCCATGGCGCGGCCAGACGCGCGCGAGGAGGCGGGGTCGAGGTGAGCAAGGTGACGCTCAGACCGTTCGAGGAGGCTGCGGCCCAGGGGCTCATCGTGGCTGACGGCGCCATCGGCACGCTGCTCTACGAGCGCGGCGTCTTCATCAACTCTGCCCTCGAAGAGGTCGTGCTCTCCAAGCCCGGGCTCGTTCGGCAGATCCACACGGACTACCGCGAGGCGGGGGCCCAGCTCATCCAGACCCACACCTTCGCCGCCAACCGGGCACGCCTCGCCCGGTATGACCTTGCGGACAAGCACGACGCGATCAATCGCGCCGCCGCCGAGCTCGCCCTCGAGGCCGCCGCGGGCAAGGCCTGGGTCGGGGGCAGCGTCGGCCCGTCTGGCCTCTTCACGGACGCCGCGAACACGGCCGAGGCCGAGACCATCCGCGCCATCTTCCGGGCCCAGGTCGAGCTGCTCGCAGCCTCGGGCGTCCACCTCATCATCCTCGAGACCTTCCGCATGGTCGGCGAGCTCAAACTCGCCATCGAGGCCGTCAAGTCGGTCTGCGCGCTGCCGATCATGGCACAGTGTGCCTTTGACGCCGACGAGAAGACGGGCGACGGCCATGATCCGGTGCGCGTCGTCGAGCTGCTCGTCCGCTGGGGCGTCACGGTCGCGGGTGCCAACTGCGTCGAAGGTCCCGAAGGCGTCTTCCGGGTCGCGCAGAAGATGCTCGGCCATGGCGTGCCGATCTCCGCCCAGGCCAACGCGGGCTACCCGCGGCTGCGCGACGGGCGCCTCATCTACATGGCGACGCCCGAGTACTTCGGGGTCTACGCGCGACGCTTCTTCAAGGCGGGCGTCGGCATCGTCGGCGGCTGCTGCGGCACGAACCCCGACCACATCCGGCGCGTCGCCAACGCCGCCCGCATGCTTGGCGGTGTCGAGGTGGAGGTCGTGGAGAAGGCGTCCGAGGCCGCGTCCCACGCCGGTCCGCCACCAGGCAGCCTCGATCCCATCCCGTTCGGCGACAAGACCGGCTTCTCGGGCAAGATCGCGCGCATCTGGAAAGAGCGCGTCAAGGCCGCCGACCCGGTCCCGCTGTCGCCCGAGTCCTTCGCGGTCTCGGTCGAGGTCAACCCGCCGCCCGGCCTCGACCCGACGTCCGCCATCGAGGCCGCGGCGATGCTGAAGGCGGGTGGCGTCGACGTCATCAACATCGCCGACGGCCCGCGCGCCTCGGTCCGCATGTCGAACCAGGCCCTCGCGCAGCTCGTCAAGGCGCAGCTCGGCATGGAGTCGATCCTGCATGTCTGCGCGCGCGACCGGAACCTCATCGGGCTGCAGAGTGACCTGCTCGCGGCCCACGTGCTCGGCGTCCACAACCTCGTCATCATCACCGGCGACCCGCCGAAGCTTGGCGATTATCCGAACGCGACCGCCGTCTTCGACCTCGACTCGATCGGGCTCCTGAAGGTCGTCCAGGGCTTCAACCAGGGCATCGACCCTGCGGGCAAGCCCTTTGGGGCCCAGACCCGCTTCGCGATGGCCTGCGGGGCCGAGCCCGCGGCCCTCGACTACGACCGCGAGCTGCGGCGTCTCGAGCAGAAGTGCCGGGCGGGCGCCGAGTTCATCATGACGCAGCCGGTCTACGACCCCGCGGTCCTTGAGCGTTTTCTAAACGACATCAAGGGTCTTGACATGCCTGTGCTCGTCGGCCTGCTGCCGCTCGCGAGTGTTCGCAACGCCGAGTTCCTGCACAACGAGGTGCCGGGCATGTCGATCCCCGAGAACATCCTCGAGCGCATGCGCAAGGCTGGCAAAGGCCCCGCCGCGCGCGAGGAGGGCATCCGCATCGCGCAGGAGGCGCTGCAGGAGGTCGCCCACCGCGTCGTCGGCGCCTACATCATGCCGCCGCTCGGCCGGTACGGCTCGGCGCTGCACGTCCTGAGGGTCGTCGGCTTCGGCGAGCCGCCTCACCCCATCTGAGTCCGCGATGAGCGACCCGCGCACCACCTTCGGCCCGCTGCGCACCATGATGGAGGCGGACGCCCAGCCCGATGCGGCCATCGACGCCTTCGAGGGCGCCTGGTACCGCCTGCTCGCGGGCGAGTCCGGCTACGTGCCCGAGCGCGCCATTACACCCGCCCGTGACGTCCCGACGCTCGACGCCGTCCGCGACTGCGCCGCGGAGGGGGTCCGCCTCCTGCCACGCCTCGCGGTGCTGCGCCTCAACGGCGGGCTCGGCACGACGATGGGCCTCGACCGCGCGAAGTCGTTGCTCGAGGCGCGCGACGGGCTGACCTTCCTCGCGACCATCGCGCGGCAGGTGATGGCGCTGCGGGCGCGGCATGGCACACGCACACCCCTCGTCCTGATGGACAGCTTCCGGACGCAGGCGGACGCAGGCCCGATCCTCGCGGCCGAGCCCGGGCTGCTCGCGGGGCAGGCGCCTGTCCCGGGGTCCTTCCTGCAGCACCGGGTCCCGCGCGTGCAGGTGGCGGATCTCGGTCCTGCGCCCGCAGGCCCCTGGGACGATGACTTGCGCTGGTGCCCGCCGGGACATGGCGACCTGTATCTCGCCCTGCAGACCCGCGGGGTGCTCTCGGCGCTGCTCGACCACGGATTCCGTTACGCCTTCGTCGCGAACGCCGACAACCTCGGCGCCACCCCGGATGCGGCGGTGCTTGGCTGGATGGCGCAAGGCAGGATTCCTTTCGTGATGGAGGTCTGCCGGCGCACCGCCGCGGACTCGAAGGGCGGCCACCTCGCGGTCGGGCCGCACGGGGGGCTGATGCTGCGAGAGGTCGCGCAGTGCCCGCCCGATGACCTCGGGTCCTTCCAGGACATCGCGCGCCACAGCTTCTTCAACACGAACAACCTGTGGCTCGATCTCGCGGCCGTCTCGGAGGTCCTCGCGGCCTACGGTGGCACGTTGCCGCTGCCGCTCATCCGCAACCGGAAGCGCCTCGACCCGGACACCCCCGGCTCGCCCGAGGTCTTCCAGCTCGAGACAGCCATGGGGGCGGCCATCGAGGTCTTCTCGGGGGCGCGCGCCCTCGAGGTCCCGCGCGAACGCTTCGCGCCCGTGAAGACGACGTCCGACCTGCTGCGGCTGCGAAGTGACCTCTACACGACCGACGCGATGGGCGCCGTCGTGCCGGTGCGTCCCGGTCGCGACGTCCGCGTCGACCTCGATCCGGCCTTCTTCGGGCGCGTCGACGACTTCGCCCAGCGCTTCCCCGAGGGCGTCCCGTCCCTCGCCGACGCGACGTCCCTGACCGTCCGCGGCGACGTCCGTTTTGGCGGGGGCGTCCGTGTCGTCGGCGAGGTCCACGTCACGGCCGACGGGCCCGAGCCCCGCGTCATCCCCGCGGGCGCCGTGCTCGGCACCTGACCCACGCGTCTGACTCAGCTCGCTGCACGCCATCGCGAGTCGCGTCGGGGGTCGGGTCCGAAAAGATGAACATGCGCGCCTCGGTTCCGTCTGAGTCGGCTCGATCCTGCCCGTGATGAAGGGCCCTCGACGCCCTCGGGCGTGGTCGAACGCGTCGCGTGACAGCGTCGCTTGGGCGCGCTAGGCTCGTGCCGTGCGGTCCGCGTGGCGCGGCCGTGTTTCCCGGAGGGCGGCGATGGCGATCCTGATTCGTGGCGGGACGGTGGTAAACGGCGACGCCGAGGTGCGCACCGACGTGCTGTGTGACGGGGGGCGCGTGGTCCGCGTCGGGCCCGATCTCGCCTCCGACGCGGGCGTCCGGGCGGATCGCGTGGTCGACGCGGGGGGCGCGTATGTCATGCCCGGCGGCATCGACCCGCACACGCACATGG
>SYAK01000308.1 GCA_005788935.1 Pseudomonadota bacterium | reverse complement strand
GAGCAGGCGCGGGGCGAGGCGTCGGGCGGCGGTGACGCCGTAGGCCCCCGCGAGGACCGCACCGAGTGCCGCGAGCACCAGCAGGCCGAGCGCTCCCCACGGGACGGGTGTCCGGTTGGGGTTCGAGGCGCGCCCGCCCGTCGGGTCGTCTCGGGCGATTTCCCCAAGCATGTTGGCGAGATCCTGGTCAACGACCTGGGCTGGCGGCTGGTCGGAGCGCTCGGGGTGGATGTCGAAGGTCACCCACCCGACGCCGTCGAGGTGGATCTCCGGCCACGCGTGGGCCTGGTTGCCGAGGATCAGCATGCTCGACCCGGGCGCCCGCAGGCTGGTGTCGGCCGCGTAGCCGACGGCCACGCGCGCGGCGATGCCGACGGAGCGGAAGAGGAACACGGCCGAGTGGGCGAAGTGGACGCAGTAGCCGCGCATCGAGCCGAACAGGAAGGCGGCGGTCGGGTCGCTCTCCGAGGTGTAGCGCTCCTTCAGGGTGTAGTAGCCCTCCTTTTCGAGGTGCCGCTTGATGGCGTAGGCCTTCAGCAGCGGGTCACCCTGGAAGCGGATGTCGAGGTCCCGCAGGATCTCGTCGGCGAGCGCCTTGTAGCGCGGGTCGTCGGGGTGGGCGAGGTAGTGGTCGCGGGTCGGCGCGTCCCAGTCGGCGCCTGGCGAGTCGCGCCCGACGAGGCGCATGAGGCCGGTCGTCGGCATCAGCGAGGTCACGGCGTACGAGGCGACGAAGAGGCGCGGGTTCGGGTTCTCGAGTGGTTTCAGGGTCGTCGCGTGCGAGAGCGCGACAGGCTGCGGGTGGTCGGCCATCAGGAACATCGACGTCGGGATGGTGCGGTGGGCGCCAGCCGCCTGGACGGGGGGCGCCTCGACAGGTCCCGCGAGCGGATAGGCCGTCAGCACGTCCTTGTCGCGCTGCCCGCTCGCGTCGGCCGCGAGGTGCGACCCGTTGAAGTGCGACAAGACCTGTTGACGAAAGTAGAGCAGGCCGTCAGGCGTCTCGACCTCGTCGTGGAACGTCACGAGCGCCACGGGCTGCGGCTGGTTCGGCGGAGGCGGCCCGTTCAGCGGGTTCTTCGAGCGGCCGCCGCCACCACCGCCACCCTGACCGTCGCCCTTGCCCTGGCCGCCCTTGCCGTCGCCGTCCGTGTCACTGCCGCCGCCGGGGTCGTCGTCGTTGTCGCTGTCGTTGCCGCTCCCGCCGTCGCCGTCCTCGCCGTCGCCGCCGTCGTCCTCGCCCTCGCCGGCCATCGCGGTCGACGCGAGGCGGGCAGGCTGCAGCGGCGGATCGTCCTTGATACCGAGGAAGACGAGGAGCCCGACGAGGGCCGCGAGCAGCATCGCGCCGAGGCCCTTCAGGGCCCCCTGCTGCCGGAGGAGCATGACGAGCGCGCCGACCATGATGGCGACGCCGAAGGCCTTCAGCACAATGACCGGATCCATCCCCTGCGACAGCAGCCAGTCTGCGAAGAAGCGCGGGTGGTGGAGGTTCAGCTCGCGGTGGTCGAGCAACAGGTAGGAGGCCGCGAAGGCGATGGCGATGACCTCGACCGTCGCCGCGAGGGCGTGGCGCTGGGCGAGCAGGCGCAGCGTGAAGAGCGCCGCGCCAAGGCCAAGGCCGGCGAGCAGCGCGTCCGAGGTCGCGAGGGTCCCGGCGACCCCGAGCTCGGCCGCGATGGCGACGCTGGTGCGGACGATGTCGGCGCCGAGGAAGCCGACCGCCGAGACCGCGAGCCCGAGCCCGAGCGCGGCCGAGGTCCGGAGGCCAGCGCGGTCCCCGAAGGCGGCCAGCGCCGTCGCGGCGATGACCCCGAGGGCCCCCGCGATGAGGCCAGCGGGGGTCAGGAGCTCCCAGCCGATGGCGCCGAGGGCCGCGATGTGCAGCAGCGCCTTTAGCGCGCGGGTCGTGGTGGACTCGGCTGAATGAACGCTCATGCAGCGGCCCTCCAGCCCTCGAGGGTGAGGGCGTCGAGCCGCGCGCCGGTCCCCTTGTGGATGAGGCGGACGTCGGCGCCCGCACGGCGCAGGCGGTCGTGCGCGCGGGTGACCTCGCTCAGCGCCCTGTCGCGGGTCTCGTCGCGGCGGAAGAGCCCCCGGCGCAGCGAGGCGCCGATCGACCGCGAGGGTGGCGTCCCGAGGTCGCCGTCCACGGTCAGGACGACGAGCGGCGGCCGAGGGAGCGCGCGCATCTGCTCGAGGACGCGATCCACCCAGGCGCCGTCACTCGCGGGTCCAAAGAGGACGAGGTTGTCGAGGCGGCCACGGTCGACCGAGCGCAGCAGCCCCGCGAGACCGTCGGCGCCAGCGCCGCGGTGGCCGCGCGAGGCGATGATCTGCTCGAGGCCGAGGGCCGCGTCGCCCGTTGCGCCGCGCCCGCCCGAGGCCATGAAGAGGAAATCCGTGCCCAACAACCCAGCCTCCAGGAAGAGGCGCGCGGTCGAGGCTGACGGCTCGTCGCCCTCGCCTGCGACGAAGTAGGCGACCATCGCGGGGCACGGGGCGATGGCGCGCTCGGGCTCGCGCACCATCAGGCGACGGCTGCGCGCGAAGGCCTTCCAGACGATGTGGCGCACGGGGTCGCCAGCGCGGTAGCGGCGCATCTCGACGAGCTCGCCGAGGGGCTGGCCCGACGGGTGGGAGTAGCCGTCCTCGGAGGCGCGGCGGAGGGCGAGCTCGAGGTTGGCGCGGCCCTTGACCGGGACGATCCGGAACGGGGCCTCCCAGCGGCGCTCGAAGGTGATGGCGGCGAGGCCGAAGAGGTCGCGCAGCTCGAAGCGGCGTACGAGGGCGTCTGTCTGCGCCCGCTCGCGCGGCAGGACGAACTCCGCGAGGCGGCTGCCGCGTCGCTCGACCCGGACGTCGGCGCCCTCGGGCACGACCCAGGTCCAGCGTACGAGCAGCAGCGGCCACGCGGTGAGTGCCGGGACGTCGAAGTCCGTCTCGGCCTCGACGCTGGTCGTGAGGGTCTCGGGGACGCCGGCAGCCCGGCCCTTGAGAACCATCGCAAGGGCGAGCGCGCCGACCAGCACGCTCGCGACCGACAGTCCGATGAGGGCGAGCGCCGTGACGCCGACCGCAGCAAGCACGAAGTCTGCGGCGTCGGGTGCGAGGCTGAAGTGGGTCCAGGCCCCGACCGCGCCGACGAACAGCCCGAGCGACGTCACCGGGACGAGGCCGCGCGCGACGTGCCAGACGCGCGCGAGGCGGCGGCGGGCCGAGAGGATGAACGGACGGTTAGGGGCGGACATGCAGGCTCGTCGGGCGAGGCGGTCGAGGTGGGCGTCAGGGGCCCGGACCGCGCCTCAACAGGCAGGGCGGGTCCGCTGTTCCCGATCGTTTGAGGGTGGTGCACGCGTCGTCGCCCGTCAAGCGGGGCCGCCGCCGCCAGCCTTGCGCGTCGATGGCGCGGCATGGGCCGCCTGACGTCGCCTGCGCAGTGGCGACCGATGGCATGGGACGGGTTGGCGCGGGTTGGCGCGGGTTGGCTCTTGTGCCGCGTCGGCGAAGGTGGTTGGATCCGGCGCATGCGCGTCCACGCCTGTCACCTGCCGCTCCTTGCCGCCCTCGCCACCGCAGCCTGCGATGCCCCCGCCACGCTGAGCGACCGCCGCTTCGTGACGCACGCCCGATCTCCGGTGCCTGCGAGCCCGGGTGATGCGACCACGGGCGGTGACGCGGGTGATGCGACCATGGGCGGGGACGCGGGCGGCGACAGCGCGGGCGGCGACGGGACGACGGGCGGGGACGTGTCGACCGCGTGCCCCGGGCTGACCGATCCGGCGACGCGCGCGACCCTTGGCACGTCCTGCGACGGCGGCGACGCGGATGACTGCGAGGATGGCCGCATCGTGTGCGATGACGACGGGGCATCCATCCGCTGCAGCGACGACGACGCTGCGCGCGTCGAGACCTGCAACGGGGCCGACGACGACTGCGACGGCCAGTCCGACGAGGGGCTCGACTGCCAGCCGACGACCGCGCGCGTCTGCTACCCCGGGACCTCGTTCAACTTCGACGTCTGCTTCAACCTCGTCTCCGCCGCATCGGTGACCGACGCGGGGTGGTCCTATCCGGCCGCCACCGGGACGAACGACCGCGCCCCCGCCTTCTTCCTCGACGTCTCGGCCGCGCCCGCCGCCACGAAGCTCGCCGCGAACTTCGCGCTCTCCGAGCTCATGCCGGCCTCGGGCGGCCGCTACGCGCTGTTCCGCCCCCTGACGGTCGGCCACCTTCAGCGCACGCGGGCCTCGCTCGGGGTCCCGCTGACCGTCGACAACGCCTACCTCAAGCCGACCGCGGCCGCCCCGCACGAAGGCGGCCTCGCCCGTCATCCCTACGGCGACGCGGTGGACCTCCGGACCTCGAGCACGACCGTGACGCTCGCCGACATCCAGCGCGCATGTGAGGCCGAGGGCGCGGATTTCACGCAGGTCTACACGACGCACGTGCACTGCGACTGGCGAGACGAGCCGGCGGGCAGCGACTTCTGGGGACCGCTGCCGCGCCGGGTCGACGCGGACCTCGACCCGTGGGCGGGCCTCTGGGCGGACGTCGAGGTGACGGCCTTCGACGGCGCGCTGCATACGCTGTCGGCGCGCTGGAGCGAGGCCTTCGACGAGGGGATCCCGTGGGTGCGCTGGGAGGTCACGGACCCGGTGACGGCGGTGGTCACGGTGGTGGAGCCGGCGACCTCGGTCGTCGCCCCGCGCGGCGCCACGGTCCGCTGGCAGGTGGGCGGACTCCTCGCGGGTGAGCTCGTCGGTCCCTGACATCCGCCTGAAGACGTCAGGGTTGCCGTCTTTCTCGGGCTTGGGAGGTCTCAGGGGCACGTCGGTGGGTTCTGGGCGAACTCAGCTGCATGCGTCTGCGTGGCTCAGGCGGTGGTGAGGACCCGCACGAGCTCGTCGCGGTAGCGCCGGAGTCGGGACGCGCCGAGCTGCGGAGCCTCGTCGAGGCGGGTGGCGCCGTGGGTCGCGAGGAAGCCGAGCGTCGGCGTCGCGAGGATGGCCTGCGCGCCCACTCCGCGGGCCGCAGCGGTGGCGTCGCGCCATGCCTTCAGGGCCTTCTCGCGGGCCCGGACCGCTGGCTTGACCTCGGGGGCCCCAGCGGGGCGCGGCGGGACGGTCGGGGTCTGCTCGGCGTCGGCGAAGGCGGCGAGCAGCTCGGCGCGGGCGGCGTCACTGATGCGACCTGGCAGGCGCCGCTTGAGGTCGGCGTCGTCGAGCGTCGCCTTGCGGGCGAGCGAGAAGGCCAGCTCGCCGTTGACGACGCGCCCCGCGGGCAGGTCGAGGCGGGCGGCGACGGCCTCGCGCCAGTCGAAGAGGACCTTCAGGCGCAGCAGGACGGGGTGCGGTGGCGGGCGTCCTTCGGTGGTCGCGAGGCGCCAGAAGGCCTCTGCGGGCGGGCGTGGCGCGTGCGCCGGGGTCTCGAGGATGGCGGCGCAGGCGATCGCCACCTCGTCCGCGAGGTCGGCCTCGTCCACGCGCGCGGCCAGCAGGTCGGCGAGTCGCAGCAGGTGACGGGCGTCGTTGAAGGCGTAGGCGAGCGCGGCCTCGGGAATCGGGCGGCGGCCCCAGTCGTGCTGCTGGTGGCTCTTGGACAGGTGCTCCCCGAGCAGGGCCTCGACGAGGGAGGCGTAGCCGGTCTTCGTGTCGCCGAGCAGGGTGGCCGCGATCTGCGTGTCGAAGAGTCGGACTGGGACCTCGCCGAGGTCTCGGCGCAGGATGGCGATGTCGTAGGAGGCCCCGTGGGCCACGACCGTGCGAGCCGGGTCGCGCCAGAAGGCGGCGATGGGGGCGAGGGCAGCGGCGACGGCGTGGCGGGCCCCGAAGGCGAGCGGGTCGATCGCCGCGAGCGACGGGGCGGCGGGGTCGCCCCAGGCGAGCTGGACGAGGCAGAGGCGCTCGTGGTGGGCGAACATCGAGTTGCTCTCGGTGTCGAGGGCGAGGCGCGTGTGGGGCGCGAGCGCCTCGGCGAGCGCGTCGTGGGCCTCGGTCGAGGTGATGATGAGGCGGCCTGGCGTCGCGGTCATGGGGGTCCTCCGGGGGACAGCCTACACGAGGCGGCTGTCCGCGGACAGCGCCGAAGTCGGTCTGCGCCAAGGGCGGCGGTGTCGGAGGCGTGAGGGCTGAAGCATGTTCACAGCTTCGGACACGACCCCTCTGCCATCCAACGGGCGACGGCTGAACCGGGAGGCGGGGACGATCGCGCCGCGCACGCGGCTTGCCACCGATGCGGGCGCCTGATAGGGACGCTCCCCCATCCTCCCGCCGGAGAACGCACCATGGCCGACGCCTCACCGCTCCAGTCCCGCCTTCAGGAAGATCTCAAGACCGCGATGCGCGCCCGTGACGAGGTCCGCGTCGGAACCATCCGCCTGCTCATCGCGGACCTCAAGAACGCGAGCATCGAGAAGATGGCGACGCTGTCGGCTCAGGACGAGCTGATCCTGCTCGCGAAGCAGAAGAAGCAGCGCGAGGAGTCCATCGCGGCCTTCGAGGCGGGTGGGCGGCCCGATCTCGTGACGCGCGAGCGGGCCGAGCTGGCGGTCATCCTCGACTACCTCCCGAGTCAGCTCGACGAGGCCGCCGTGCGGGTGCGGGTCGCCGAGGTCATCGCCGAGATCGGCGCCACGACCCGCAAGGAGATGGGCAAGATCATGGGGCGGCTCTCGGCCGAGACCAAGGGCCGCTTCCCCGGTGACCAGCTGAAGCGCCTCGTCGAAGAGGCGCTGCCGGCCTGAGCGCGGGTCGCGACCTCCCCGTCGGGGGCGGGCGTCGCGCAGTCCCGAGGCCGCCTCAGAAGAGCTTCAGGACGAAGTGGGCGTACGCGGCCCCCGTCCCGCCGACTACCACGAGCAGCGACGTCCAGAGCAGCGCGCGGGACTTTGGCGGGGCTGCCGCCTGGGCGCCAGCCTTGCCGGCCGCGGTCGCTGGTGTGCCAGGCTTCGGCACGGTCGCGACGGGGCTCGCGGGCCGGGCAGCGGGTGCAGCCGCCTTGGCGGCGGGGGCGGATGCGGCCTTGACCGGGTTGCCTGGCGCGGCGCCCTTTTTCGGCACGGTCGGGATGGGCGCGCGGTCTTCGTCGGTCGCGTCGTCGGGCAGCTCGTCGGACGACACCGTGACGAGGTCGGGGATCCCGAGGTCGTCGGCCGCTGGCGTCGGGGCAGGTGCGTTCTTCTTCGGCGGCAGCTTGACGTCGTCGAGCGTCATGTTCATCGACGCGAAGAGCGCCGCGAATTCGTCGTCGGTCGGGTCGCTCTTGCCCGCGGCGGCCTTCGGG
>SYAK01000307.1 GCA_005788935.1 Pseudomonadota bacterium | reverse complement strand
GCAACTCGGGTGCGGAGGCCAACGAGGCGGCGCTGAAGCTCGCGCGCCGCTACCAGACGACGGTCGCCAATCGCCCCGACAAGACCGGCATCCTCGCCTTCCACCACAGCTTCCACGGGCGCACCTTCGGGGCCCTCTCGGTGACCGGACAGCCGAAATATCACCAGGGTTTCGAGCCCCTCGTGCCAGGCGTGGTCTTCGCCCGCTTCGGTGACCTCGCCGACGTCGCGCGCGTCCTCGACTCGGCCGCGACGCCTGTCGGCACGCTCATCGTCGAGCCGATCCAGTGCGAGGGCGGCATCAACGTGGCTCCCGACGGCTTCTTCCGGGACCTGCGCGCGCTCTGCGACGCCCGCGACATCCTCAGCAGCTTCGACGAGGTCCAGACCGGCGTCGGCCGCACCGGGCGCCTCTTCTGCTACGAGCACCTCGGCATGCAGCCTGACATCCTGACGACCGCCAAGGGCATCGCGGGCGGGTTGCCGCTTGGTGCGATGCTCTGCAGCGAGAAGGTCGCGAAGGGCTTCGAGCCCGGCAGCCACGCGACGACGTTTGGCGGCAACGCGCTCGCGACGCGGGCTGGGCTCGAGGTCCTGAACGTCATCGCGGACGAGGGCCTGCTCGACAACGCGCGTCGTGTCGGTGGACACCTCGCCTGCGGCCTCGCCGGGCTCGTCGTCCGCCACCCGGATCGCTGCAAGGCGCAGCGCGGCCTCGGCCTCGTCCAGGGCCTCGAGCTCGCGGGGCGCGAGGCGTCGAACGGACCGACGGCCGACGACTTCGCGCTCGCCGTGACCGCCAAGGCGCGTGAGGCGGGGCTCCTCATCAATGTCGTCCAGGGACGCACCCTGCGTTTCGTGCCACCGCTCGTCACGACCGAGGCCGACGTCGACGCGGCCCTCGCCATCCTCGAGGGTGTCATCGCGGCAGGCTGAGACACGCGCAACGCTTGCCTGCGACTGTCGCAGGTTGCCCGCGCGCGTCTGTCGCGGTAGGAATCAGGGGTGACGGTCGGCCTCCCGCTGGTCGGACCTGGAGACGAAGGCATGGCAGCGTCGGGGCACGCGCCCGCACATCCCGCCGATCCGGTGGCGCAGATCGAGGCCCTGCTCGGGCCGCGGCTGCGCGAGCTCGACGCGCGCGCCCGACGTGAGGCGGTGCTCGCGTCCGAGCCGACGCTCGCGTCCGAGGATGTGGCGTTGCTCGAGGCCCTCGACGTCCTCGTCGACCTGCTCGTCAACCGCGCCCGCCCCCGGACGGGTGTCGCGGCCCGTCCGCGCGACGCGGGCATCGTCCGCGCCCCGCCGCCAGTGCCCCCGGGGGCGGCGTTACAGCAGACGCCAGGCAGCCCGGGCTCGACGACGCGCAGCGCGGAGCGGCCTAGGCTTCCCCCGACAGGGACCGACGAACTTCCCGCCCCTCCGCCCGACGACGCACCGGCCCTTGATTCGGCCGCGCTCGCCTTCGCCGAGTCCGAGACCATCATCCGCGCACGTCCAGACGTCCGCGCCGCCACACCCGCGCCGACGCTCGTCGAGCCGATCGCGGGCCGCGACCCCGCAACCTTCCTGCTCTACGACGACGTCGTGCAGCTCAGCGCGCTCAACGACTGGGACGCGGCCTTCATCTCGATCGAGCGGCTCCTCGTCCTCGCGCGCGTCGAGGACCACGTCGCCGACTTCGTTCGCTCGAACGAGGCCCATCTCCTCGGGCTCTACGAGCCAGCCCTGAAGTCCTTCGGGCGCGTCCCGAAGCGTCGCGAGCTGCGCCCCGAGAACACGATGCACCGCGTCTTCCTGAACAACCTCAAGATCGCCGAGGTGCTCACCCTCGTCGACCGCAAGCTGTCGATCCGCAAGATGTTCGAGAGCTCGAAGCTGTCACGGCTCGAGATCTGCGCGGCCCTCGTCGTCCTGCAGCGCGCGGGCGTCCTCGACATCTGAGGTCCGCCGCGCAGGCAATGGTGCGATCTGAATGGGTTACAGCGGCTTACGCGACGTTGTGGTAGACTCGCTGGACGTCCTCGTCCTGCTCGAGGCGGTCGATGAGGGCGAGGACGTCGTTCATCTGCGCGTCATCGAGCGTCACCTCGCTCTCGGCGATATAGGCCGACTCGGCCGAGACGGGGGTCAGCCCGCGCGCCTCGATGGCGTTTTGCAACGCCCCGAAGTCGTTGAAGGCACAGCGCGCGATGACGATCGCCTCGTCCGCGTCGTCGGTCGCCCGCTCGAGGTCCTCGAGCCCGTGGTCGATGAGCTCGAGCTCGAGCGTGTCGAGATCGAGGCCAGCGGCCTTCAGCTTGAAGACGCCGCGGCGGCGGAACATGAAGGCCACGCTGCCAGCCGCCCCGAGGTTACCGCCGCCCTTGTTGAAGTGCATGCGGACGTTGGCGACGGTGCGCGTCGGGTTGTCGGTCGCGGTCTCGACGACGAGGGCCACACCATGCGGCGCGTACCCCTCGTAGATGAGCTCCTGGTAATCGGCGGTGTCCGGGCCGAGCGCCCGCTTGATGGCACCCTCGATGCGGTCGCGCGGCATGTTGGCGGCGCGGCCGTTCTGGATCGCGCGGCGCAGCGCCGAGTTCGACTCGGGGTTCGGGCCCGAGGCCTTGACAGCGATGGTGATGTCCTTCGCGACGCGGGCGAAGGCCTTGGCCATGCGGTCCCAGCGCGCGAACATGCTCATCTTGCGGTTTTCGAATGCACGTCCCATCTCGGTGTCCCTCGTCGGGGGGCTCTTGCCTGCGCCCGACGCCGCGCGCATAGCACGAGCCCGCCGCTGATGGCGAGCGCGAGCGCAACCCTCCGCCGTGCCCGCGGCTCGCCTCAGTCCGGGTCGCCCAGCAGCGCACGCGCCGCATGCACGGCCCGCAGCGCTGTCGTCGGGGCGGTCAAGAGGTCGCCGCCGTCGCCGCCGTAGATGCGTGACAGCAGGGCCTGCCGGGCGCGTGGCAGGTCGAGGGCCCGCGCGTGCTCCGTCAGCGCCTGCCCGAACCAGCGTCCCAGCGTTGCGACGCCGACCCATGCGGCCCCGCGCAGGCGCCAGCGCGCGGCGGCCTCGGCCAACGCCTCGGGTCCGACGCCGGGCACGAGGCGCGTGAGGTCGATCCAGGCGCCAAGGGTCGGCCGGAACCCGCCCGCAGCGAGGTGCGCGAGCGTGTGGAGCCCGGTGTCGACCGGGGACGACACGGGCAGCGGCGCCCGCCCCCGGATAGCACCCGCGAGGAATGCCTCCCGGAAGGCCGGCCCGCGTAGCCCGCACCAGGCGCGATCGACGAGGTCGCGGTGCAGGTCGAGGCTCACCGTGACCGCCCCGAAGCGTCGCACCATGCCGAAGGAGCGCCCCGAAAACGGCGGGCCGGGCGCGTCGCGCGTCGGGTCATCCCGCCAGCCGTCGTTCCAGAGCGCGGTACGCACCCCCTGGAAGGCCGATGGCAGGACGAGCAGGTCGAGATCGCGACGCTCCCGCTCGGCGGGCCGGTCGTATGCGAGCCCGATGGCAGCCGAGCCTTTCAGCAGGCACGTCGTCTCTGCCCCGAGCGGGCCAAGGACCTCGCCGACACGGGCCGTGACGAGCTCGAGGATGGCCGCGTGGCGCTCGATCGCCGCACATCGCGCCCGCAGGAGGGGAGCGAGATCGGGGGCGCGCGTGGCGGCGAGGATCGTCACCCGCGCCCCATGGGCGAGGCGGGCGAGCGTCACCGCGGGGACGGCCTCCCCGGTGCGGGTCTCGCCAGCGGGTCCGACGAGCCGTCGGAGCGCCCGCCACGCCTCAACCTCGGCTGCGGGCCCCGCGCGTCGCACCACGGAGGCCCCGAGCACCATCGCCGCATCGACCGCGTCACGCAGGCCTCGCAGATGGCTCAGGAGGCCGTCGCGCCGATTCTCTGACGTCGCGTCAGGAAACCCCAAGGCCGCTCACTCGAAGACCAGCAGGAACTGGTCGGGCAGCAGATCGAGGCGCGCCACCATGCGGAACCCGGCCTCGGCGAGCTCGGCGATGACCACCTCGGGGGGCACGCGGTGGTGCCTCGCCGGGCCGCGCGGGCTGTCGGGCGTGAAGTCGACGATGGCCAGACGCCCGCGAGGCGCGAGTGCGGCCCGGACTCCGGCGAAGTAGCGCGGTCGGTCGGCGATGTGGTGGTACGTGTTGCAGCTGAAGGCGAGGTCGATGCGTGGCATGTCAGCCCCCCACGCGAGCCCGTCGGGAGGCGTCAGGTGGGTCGTCAGGTTCATGAGCCCTGCCGTCTGCGCCCGCTCCGCCACCCACGCCAGCAGCGTCGGCTCGATGTCCGCCGCGATGACGCGCCCCGCTGGTAGGGCGCGCGCGAAGTGGACCGCGAAGTAGCCGGTGCCAGCGCCGATGTCGGCCACGACGAGGTCCTCGCGCGCCCCGACGAGGGCCGCCACGACCACGGTCGGCCGCTGCCACGCGTCGCGCTCGGGTGCGTCGAAGACGGCGGCCCAGCGCGCCGCGTCGTCGAAGCGATGGGGCATCGGGTGGTTGCCATGGTTGGGGTCGCGACCGTCTCGGCCGTGCGGGTGCGCGTGTGCGTCGTGGAGGCGATGGGACACGGGGCCCGCTGGTCCGACCCCTTCGTTCAGCGGTGTCGCGGACGGGTCGGGTGCGGCCCCGAGCCCCGCTGCGGGCGGGGTCGCAGGCGACGTCGCGCAGCTGGCGTGCGCCAGGATGAGGAGGCTCAGGACACGCCAGCGCATCGCTCAGTCCTCGTCGATGATGGTGCGGACGCCAGCCCCCCACCACGCGTGCACCGTCCGCGTGCGGGACGTGATGGCGCCAGTCGTCGCATCGAGCGCCATGATTTCCCCCGACTCGTCGAACGCGAAGACGCGCCCCGACCAGCCCGCGAGGCCATAGACCGCGGTCTTCCCGCCGAGCTCGCCGAGGAGCCGCACGATGCTGCCGTTGGCCGGGTTGACCTCGGCGAGCTGGTCGACGCCCCCGTTGTCGACCGCGGCGAAGGTCCCGACGCCGACGATCGAGAAGACGTCGCCGCTCGACCTCCAGCCGCCCCCGTAGCTCCCGATGAGTGTCGTCGTCGCGGTCGGCGCGGCACTGCCTGTGCCAAGGTCGACCCGCCACCACTCGCCCTCGAGCGAGATCCCGACGAGCATGTCCGCCGCCTGCCCCGACGCGGCGGCCGGGATGTAGCTCAGGCCGTTGAACGAGCGCGGGAGGGCCCCGATGCGCCAGCACTCGGCCGTGTTCGGGTGAATGAGGAAGATGTCGTTGAAGCTCACGCCCCCGAGCACGCCGTGCCGGTCGATCGCGAGGTCGGTCATGTTGGCGCTCTGCGTCCCGGACGGGAATCGGAAGCGGGCGACCGACACGAGCGTCATGGTCTTGACGTCCATCCGGAACAGCTCGGTGGCTGTGTGCGCGTAGACGGTATTCGGTGCCGCCATGCCCGGGCGGTTCGCGTCGTCGGGGAAGGGGTCGGCGGCGGTCGGGATGCGGTCACCGTCGCTGTCGTCGTTCGTCGGGTCACAGGCGTCCCCGATGCCGTCGAGGTCCGCGTCGGCCTGATTCGGGTTGAAGAGCGCGAGGCAGTTGTCGCCGTCGTCCGCCGCGCCGTCGCCGTCTTCATCGACCGCGGGTGCTGCTGTGTCCTCACTCCCCGAGGTGGCGTCGTCCGCGGGCACGACCACGTCGAAGCCCGCGCCGACGTCGGGCGCCGCGTCACCCGTCGTGTCATCCGGGGCTGGGCCGGTGTCCGCGGCCGGTGGCGCCGCGTCGGCCGGGGTCGACCCGTCACGCTGAGCCGTGAGGGTGTCAGTTGACGCGATCGTGTCGGCTGCGCCAGCGGGCGTTGCGGAGTCTTCGCCGCAGCCAGCCGTGCCGAGCGCGATGACGAGAAAAGACAGGCTGGCGCCGTGGCGGCGGGCGGGTGCAGGATGCATCGTGGAGACACCTCGGGAGGGCGGGGCACAACCCCGGAAAGCGTTCATGATGCCCTATGCGGCGATGTGGTGCGAAGAAAACATCTGGCAACGTGTCCGCGCGCTCGCACCAGACCTCGCGGGGCGTCACGTCGTCTTCATCAGCAACGCGCACCGCTCGGTCGCCTGCTGGTCGCAGCGCGCCGCGGCCCCGGGCGAGGCGGTCATCTGGGACTATCACGTCGTGTCGCTGACCGTCTCGGCGGCTGGCGCCACGATCGACGACCCGGACTGCACTGCGGGTGAGAGCTTGCCCTTTGCTGCGTGGTGCCACGCGACCTTCCCGCGCGGCGACGCGGTTCCCGACGACCTGCGCCCGCGATTCCGGGTGGCACCCGCCGCTTGGTATCTCGATGATTTCACGAGTGATCGGTCGCACATGCGGGGCCCTGACGGGGCCTGGCTGGCACCTCCCCCGCCCTGGGCCCCGCCGCGTCCCGGCCGCCTCGGGGCCCCGACCCACACGCTGCCAGCCTGGTGGGACGTCACCCACGAGGATCCGTCGCGCGGGTTCACCTGCGACCTCAATCAGCTGAGCCGTTTCGCGACATGCCCGGGCTGACTGCGCACCGCGCCGTCGGGCTGCTCAGCCCTTGTCGGCACCGTCATCGGGCGCGTCCCCGCCGATGACGCAGTTCTCGACGTGGGAGAGCGCACGCCGCCAGCTCTCGGGCAGCGGCGTCTTGGTCTCGGCGGCGAAGTCGAAGGCCACGATGACCGCTGTCCCCGAGGCCGCGAGCGCGTGCAGCGCGACCGACACGACGCGGTACTCCATCTCGAACGAATGCACCCCGACCCGCACGACCTTCGCCCCGATGCGGACCTCGTCAGGGTAACGCAGCGGTGCATGGAAACGGCAACCGGTGTGGGCGACGACAGGACCGACCCCGCGCCCGCCGTCGGCGAAGACGTCGCGCCCGAGGTCAAAGAGCCCCGTGCGCTCGAACCACGCGATGCGCGCCTCTTCGAAATAGCGGAAGAATCGCGTGCTGTTGACATGCTGAAAGGCGTCCATGTCGCCCCAGGAGACGGGGAGCGAGATGACGACCGGGTAGCCTTCGAGGAGGGCGTCGAGCTCCATGCGGACTCCAGGGGGTGCGGCGTGCCGCGAGACGATGCGCACGGGTGACGCCGAGGTCAAATCCGTGGGGCGTGTACGCATGATGGTGACAGGCCGGGCCTTGACACCTCCGCCCCCAGAGGGCAGGAAAGGCGGGCCTGAATGACGGCCATCGGCGCGTGCGCCGTGGGCCCCCTCGGAGACTTCAAGGCACGCCAACGCAAGCGAGAGGGATCATGCTGCTCCACGAAACGCCCTGGGAAAACCGCAACATCTTCACGCTCGGCCGCGAGGACGAGGACGAGGACGACGACTTCGAAGACGATGACGACCAGGACGACGAGGACGACGACGACGAAGAAGAAGACGTCGAGGACGAGGAAGCGGACGACGAGGAGTTCGAGGACGACGAGGACGACGTCGAAGACGATGAAGACGACGAGGACGACGAGGACGACTTCGAGGACGATGACTTCGACGACGACGACTTCGAGGATGACGACGAGGACTTCGAAGAGGACGACGAAGACGAGGGCTGAAGCCGCCCGTCTGTGCTCGGGAGGCAGGATCGGTCCGCGCCGCTCCTGCGTCACCTCGCTCATCGAAGGTCCCCCGACGCGCACCGTCCGCGCGAGTGGCTCGCCGACGTGGGGGCCCGCGTCAGGGCGCCGTCGACGCCTCGGCTGCGCTCGATGAGGCCGGGATGATGTACCACCGATCCGCCCGGAGGGCTGGTGCATCACGGGTCAGCTGGCCGTAGATCACGACGAGGTGTCCGCCTCCGGGCGCCCAGGCCAGCACGTGCTTGGTCGCCGAGGCCGGCTGCGGGCCCCCGGCGCCTTCGGTCGCGTGTCGCGGCAGGAGCGCCAACGGGAAGCGCGCCTCCGAGCCGTCGACCTCGGTCAGGACCGCGAAGGCCGTCGCGGTCTCCGAGAACGCGACCTCGTGCCCCGTCGTCGGGTGCCGGGCCGACCAGTGCGTCACCGGCTTGGGACCGAGCGCCCGGAGCCCTCTCTGGCGCACGTCGCGCTCGAGCGAGCCGTCGGCGGGGAAGTGGCGCGGCTGCTTCGACCCGTCGAGGCACAGCGCGATGAAGGCGAGCCCGCGCGCGCTGTCATCGACCCGCAGCAGGACGAGCGCGCCATCGGCCGAGAAGGCCTCGAGGGAGACCGTGCTGGACCGGTCGAGCTCGGGGGTGTCCGCCCGGTGGTCGATGAGCGCTGGGACCTGCAGTTGAGGCAGCGGTGGGGCCACCTCGCAGACCGGGCAGTCCGTTGCAGCGCCGCGCGTCGCGTTCGAGGCGGTGGCGCAGGCCGTGGCGAGCGGCGCAAGGAGGAGGGCTGTCAGCGCGACGCGGCGGGGGACTTGCATCCCGCGAGTGTCGCGCGTTGCCAAGCGGGCTGCAAGACCACCCGCCGCCACCGCGTCTCGCCGCGTTGTGGCAAGCACCGTCCGTCAAGTGCCAGCGAGCGCGCGCCAGCGGGGTCTGGCCAGAACGGGCGCGGCCGCGGGCGGGACGAAAGGACCCGCCGCCGCCCACGCCGAGTCGCTGACCTCAGACCTCCATCAGCTCCTTCTCCTTGGCGTCGGCGTCGCGCTCGATGTCGGCGACGGAGTCGTCAAGGAGCTTCTGGATGCTCTTCAGCCCGCGCGCCTCGTCGTCCTCGCTGAGCTCCGCCTCCTTCAGCAACTGGTTGGCGTCGCGGCGGACGTTGCGTGCGGCGACGCGCGCGTCCTCGGTCTTTTTCTTCAGCTCCTTCACGAGGTTCTTGCGCACCTCACCCGTCAGCGGCGGGACCGGGAGGCGAATGATTTCGCCGTCGTTGCCGGGTGTGATGCCGATGTTGGCGCTCACGATGGCCTTCTCGATCGCGGTCAGCAGGCTCTTGTCCCACGGCTTGACGGTGATGAGGCGCGGGTCCGCGATGTTGAGCGCCGCGACCTGGTTCAGCGGCGTCATCGCGCCGTAGTACTCGACGCGCACACCGTCGAGGATCGCGAGGTTCGCGCGCCCCGTGCGCAGCCGCACGAGCTCGCGCTTGAAGGCGTCCTTGACCTTGATGAGGGAATCGCGGGTGTCCTGAACGATCTCGTCGAGCATCTCGGCCTCTCGCAAGCAACAGTGAGAAAGGGGAGGGGGCAGTGCGCCGCCCGCTCCGGGGACCGGCGCCACTGTAGCGCACGTCGCCCGCTTGGCAAGCGGGCTGCACGGGTCGCGGCCAGTCGTGTCAGCTGCGGTCGCTGACCTCGGTCGCCGTGACCGTGCCCTCGACCGCGCGGCGGATGTTGCCCGGCTTGGTCATGTCGAAGACGAGGATCGGCAGCCCGTTCTCTTTGCACAGGCTGATCGATGTTGCGTCCATGACACCGAGGTTCAGGTTGAGCGCATCGCCATACGTGATGTGCTCGAAGCGCACCGCGTCGGCG
>SYAK01000306.1 GCA_005788935.1 Pseudomonadota bacterium | reverse complement strand
GTGGCCGACCGCCTCATGGAGCAGGATGCCAGGCCACCCGGGCCCGAGCACCACGTCGAAGGTGCCAGCGGGGGCGTCGACCGCGTCGAGCAGCAGCAGCGCGCGCCGGGCCGCCTCGTCAACCCAGTGCTGCCAGAGGGTCGTGCCTGCGGCATCGGGTGTCACGAAGGCCGAGAAGTCCCAGCGTCCGCCGCCACCAGCCGAGCCGATCTGACGCTGGCCGCGCGCTGCGTCGACCGCGATGCAGGCGACAGAGAGGCGCGCGAGGGGGCGCACATCCTCGATGAGGCGCCCGTCGGCGGTCGCGATGACGACGGTCTTCATCTCGGCCGCGATGGAGGCCTGGACCTGCTTGATGCGGGGGTCGATGGCGCGGGCGCGGGCGTCGATGGCGGACAGCAGCGCGACCTTCTCGTCGAGCGCGCGGGCGAGCGGGTCGTCTGAGACGGCATAGAGCGACGCGCCCGGGGCTCGGGGGGCCAGCGCGACGGAGCGGGCGAGACCCGAGGCGGGGTCGCGGGCGATGGCGCGGGCGGCGCGGGCCGCTTCGTCGAGGCTCTCGGGCGTGATGACGGCCGTGTGGGCGTAGCCAGTTCGCTCGCCCGAGACGGCGCGAACGCCGACGCCCTGATGGATGGAGCGGGAGGCCCGCTTGACGAGGCCCTCGTCAAGGGCGACGCCTTCGCTTGTGACGTGCTCGAAGTAGAGGTCCGCGTCATCGAGCTGGCGGGACTGAAGGGTCTCGAGCGTCCGGACGGTGGTGTCGGCGTCGATCCCGAAGCGTACGAGCGGGGACATGCGGTGTGGTGCTCCGTTGGCTGTTGGGGCTGGGGATGCCGCCGCGATGATTGAACAACATAGACACCTCGTGCCTCAGGGGCAAAGGGATACAGGTCCAAAACGGCTCGCAGCGGCGAAAAACGCGCGGCGGCGGCCTCACCCGCCGGTCAGGTCGGTTCGGACGCGCTGCTGGCGTCGCCTTGCGGAGCCGGTCCCGTGGTCTCCCCGTCGGACGATGCGAGCGCGCCCGCCTCGCCACTCCGGACGAGGGCCAGCCGGAAGAGGACGGGCATGATCAGCTCGTTGAGCGCGACGACCCCGAGGACGAGGACGCCGAGCGCCTCGCCGAAGTCCGGGAAGGTCCGCTCGACGAGCAGCCCGAGGGCGAGGGCGAGCCCGGCCTGCGGCATGAGCCCGACACCGCACCAACGCCGTACGACGTCGGGCGCGCCGGCGATGCGGGCTGCGAGATCGTTGCCGACCCAGAAACCGAACGCGCGGACCGCCACGATGGCGAGCGCCGGGACACCGACGACGAGCAGCGCGTCGAGCTGGACCTTGGCGCCCGCGAGCGCAAAGAAGGTCACATAGACAGGCAGGGATGACGCCTCGATGGCGTGATGGAGGCGATCCCCCACGGTGGTCGCGTTGCGGATCAGCATGCCCGCCGAGAGCGCGACGAGCAGCGGGTCGAAGTGCAGCCGCTGACCCACCTCGGCCGTGACGAAGGCGACCGCGATGACGAAGAGGCCGCTGCCGCCAGTGCCGACACGCCGCAGATACAGAGCGAGGAGGCCACCGATGACAAGTCCGGCGACACCCGAGCCGATGAACTCCCAGGCGAGGGACAGCGCAGCCTCGACCGCGTCGCCGCCGTCGCCGAGGACCGAGCGGGCGACCGTCGTCGCGATGGCAAAGAGCGAGATGACGACGAGGTCGGCGAGGACGACGACCGCCATCACGGTGCGCATGAGCGGACCATCAGCCTGCGTCTCGTCCCGCAGCGCGACGACCACGGCGGGGCTCTGGGCGACGGTCGCGACGCCAACGACGGCCGAGACGGCGAGCAGCTCGGCTGGGCTGAAGGCGACGGCGAACGGCATGGTGGGGAGCAGGAGCCAGGCGGTCGCCGCGAGGAGAATCGTCGTGCCAATGACGCCCACGAGCGTAATCCACGTAATGCTCTTCATGAGCGGGCGAATCGACGGCAGGTGCATCTCGAGGCCGGCCGTGAGCGCGATGAGTGAGATCGCGACCCCGTTGAAGACCTTGAGGCTGGTCAGCATGTCCTTCGAGACGAGGGCGAGGACCTGAGGCCCGACGAGGATGCCGGCCGCGAGGTACCCGGTGAGCTTGGGCAGGCCGAAGCGCTTGAAGATCTGACCCGAGAGGAGGCCCGAAAGAATGAGAAACCCGCACGCGAGCGCGGTCGCGGCCGGACGGGAGCCAAGTGACTCGTCTGGGACGAAGCTGCGCGTCGCGTGCATCAGTCCGGCGAACAGCACGAGCAGGATGAGCTTGAGCCCCATCTCAGGCCTCCTCTGGCGAGGGGCGCGGGTCCTCGGGCGGGTCGACCTGCGCGGGCTGCGCCGAGGCGTGGAGGAGAGGATCCTCGGCAGGCGCCTCGATGAGGTCGGCCAGGACCACCAGGCCGGCAGGCTCGGTGCCGAGCGGCTCGGGCAGCGCTCCGGGCGGGTCGGGGAAGATGCGGCGGGCGATCGGGCCCGCGAAATGGACCACGAGCTCGTTGACGATGGCACCACCGAGGACCGCCGTCACGAGCCACGGGAGCGTCGGGCTCGAGTAGAGGTCCTGCGCGGTGATGACGATGGCGATGGACAGCGCGCCCATCGGGGCGGCGGCGAGGTGGCGCAGCTCGATGGCCGAGAGGGCCGAGCGGTGGTGCAGCGCGAAGAGGCGCAGACCGAGCGTACGGCCTCCGAGACGCACGAACACGAAGAGCGCCATCAGGACCCAGCCGTAGGCGTCATCGATCGGCCAGAGGGCTCCCGCGATGGTGAGGAAGACGAGGTACACCGGTCGCTCGAGGCGGGCGATGGCGGTGCGGACGCGCTCGCGCCATACGCCAGGCAGGTTCATCAAGACGGTGCCGGCGATGAAACAGACGACGACCGGGCTCAGGCGGAGGTAGCTTGCGAGGCCGGCCGTGAAGCTGATGGACCCGAGCATCACGACGAGCGTTTCGACGGGCCCCGCGATGGCCCCGAGCGCGAGCCAGGTGAGCCCGCCGAGGGCGGCCCCGATACCAAGCGTCGTGAAGACCCACCCGAGGCTCGGCAAGTGCCAGCCGACGAGGGCGTCGGCCGGCCTGAAGAAGGCTGCGAGCGCGATGAGGGCGACGAAGGCCGTCAGCTCCTCGAGTTGGACGATGTGACGCATGCGGGCGACTGCGGAGTCGGAGCCGCCACGCGCGGTGACGAGGACCGAGAGCGAGCGCGAGGTCATGGCGCCCGCGGTCGCGAGGATGAACGCGTCCCGGAGGAACGGGAGGAGGCCGCGCTGTTCGTGGTCGGCGAGGTAGAGCAGGAGGCTCGCCGAGCCGACCATGAGCACGAACGGGATGAAGGTCGTGAGGACGAAGGCCTCCGTGACAGGCCCGAGCGACGGGTCGGGGCGGCTGGGTGCGAAGCGGATGCCGATGGCGAAGCCGATCCAGCCGAGGCCAAGGGGGAGGAGCGGCGCGATGGCGTCCATGACCGGCGGGGACAGGATGGCGACGTCGGGGCGCGCGGCGATGACGCCGAAGATGACGAAGGGGAAGCCCGCCGTGACGAGCTGGGCCACACCAATGCGGCGCTCGAGGCGCTGCACCGCCGGGTGCCCGCCGAGGAAGGCGAGGCCGAGCAGGACGAGGAGGCCCAGGATGGCCCTGATGGCCTCCCAGGTCGTCAGCGCCGCGGGCGGGTCAGGCTGGGGCGCGGGCTTCGCGGGCTGCACCAGCTCGAAGAGACCGGGGACCTGGGGCGCGTCCGCGCGGAGGTCGGGCTGGATGACCCAAGCCCGTGGACGGAGGTCGCGGCACGGTGAGAAGCGGGTGCCGGCTGAGATGCAGGCGTCAACGGGTGGCGGCGGGACGATGGGCCTGAGCTGTCGCGGCGGGGCGTCAGGGTCGAGCGCTGCGGGCGGCAGCACCGGCTTGGACGGCGCTGGCGGGATGGGCTCGAGCGCCTCGGGGGCCGGCCTTGGAGAGCCCACCGGGGCCTCGGGCGGCGGCGCGGCCACGCTGGGCGCGGAGAGGCCGAACGCAAGACAAAGCGCGAGGAGTCCCGCCACGGGGACTCGGCTGACGCGGCGCGCGGCGCGCGGGAACGGCTCGGGGTGTCTCATCGCCACCGCGCACCATAGGGGATGACGCGACCGGTGACCAGCTCGAACACAGGGCACGCCTGGGTCAGCGCGGGACCGCCTCAGCGGCGGCGGTCAGCGAGCTGACGCGCAAGCAGGAACGCCATCTCGAGGCTCTGCGCATAGTTGAGGCGCGGGTCACAGCCGGTCTCGTAGCAACGCGCGAGGTCGGCCTCCGACAACTTTTGAGGACCTCCAACGCACTCCGTGACGTCATCTCCGGTCAGTTCGAAATGGACGCCGCCGAGGCGACTGCCGCAGGCCGCGTGGACCGCGAAGGTCTCCCGCAGCTCGGCAAGGACGCTGTCGAAGTGGCGCGTCTTCAGACCCGAGGCGGTCTTGACGGTATTTCCGTGCATCGGATCGCAGGACCACAGCACGTTGGCGCGACCCGAGGCCCGCACCGCGTCGACAAGCGCGGGCAGGCGCGACCGTACGCCGCCGTCTGCGCCAAGGCGCGTGATGAGCGTGACGCGACCTGGCCTGTCGGCGGGCTCGAGGGCTGCGAGCAGCGCCACGAGCGCCTCTGGGGACATCGACGGCCCGACCTTGACGCCGATCGGGTTGGCGATCCCCCGGAAGTACTCGACATGCGCACCCTCGAGCTGGCGCGTCCGGTCGCCGATCCAGAGCGTGTGGGCGCCGAGGTTGAACCAGGCGTCACCCACGCGCGCCGTCTGCGCCTCCTCCCAGGGGAGCAGCAGCCCCTCGTGCGAGGTGAAGAGATCGACCGTCTGCAGGCTTGGCGCCCGGACGCCCGTCGACTCGATGAAATCGACCGCGTCGAGGATGCGCGCGACGACCTCCTCGTACTCGGCCCGCTGACCGAGATCCTGCACGAAGCCCAGTTCCCAGTGGTGCGGATGATGAAGATCCGCGAACCCGCCGTCGAGCAGGGCGCGGGCGTAGTTGAGCGTCGCGGACGCGAGCAGTGAGGCCTCGACGAGGCGGGCGGGGTCTGGCTCGCGAGCCTCCCGGGGCGGAGCCGCGCCGTGGACGTGGTCGCCGCGAGAGCTCGGCAGTTCGACGCCGTCGATGACCTCGGTGTCGGCGGAGCGCGGCTTGGCATACTGGCCAGCCATCCGTGCGACCCGGACGATGGGGACGCGCCCGCCCCAGGTCATGACGAGGCTCATCTGCATGACAATCTTGAGCTTCGCCTCGATTCGCCCGCGCTCGCAGTCCTCGAACCGCTCGGCACAGTCCCCGCCTTGCAGCAGGAAGCCCTCACCTCGGGCGGCCCGAGCCAGCTGCTCTCGGAGGGCCAGCACCTCACCAGGCGCGACCCGCGGCGGCAGCTCGGCGACCCGCCCGAGCGCCCGAGCGACGGCGGCGGGGTCCTGGTACGTCGGCTGCTGAACGACCGGGAAGGCGCGCCACGAGGCGGGAGCCCACGGGAGGCGGCTGTCGGAGGTGGGGCTCATCGGCGGGCAGCCTCGACCCGCCGGGCGCGCTCGGCGTCAAGCCTCGACTGCAGCAGCGCGCGCGTCAGCTCGGGCAGGACGCGGCCCGTGCCGGTCTCGTGGCTGTGCTCCTGCGCGCCGCCACGCGGACCGAACGCTGGCGCGGGACCGCCGCGGGCTCCGACCGCATGCCCATGGTGCGCCCCGCCGTGATGGGGGTGCGCGTGACCGGGCCGGTCATGGTGGTGATGCCTCCGAGCCGCCTTGGCCGGGCCCGCTGCGGGGTTTCTTGACGCAGTGTCAGCTTTTGCAGCGGCCAGGCCCGGGGGCGTCCAGACCCCGTCGCCGTCGGCGTCGACATCGATCGGGTTCGTGACAGCGTAGGGGTCGGCCCAAGGCGTCACCCACGAGAGACCGCCGCTGCCAGCGACCTCGAGGACGTACCATGAGTCGCGCTGCGGACGCACCGCGAACTCCCCCTGCCAGCGCACGCCAGCCCGCAGCCCCGCGGGGCGCTCCGACGCGTTCCATGCGGCGATGTCCACCTCGGCGGCCACGACGACGCCGCGCTCGAGCAGGCGCACCGTGTCGACCCGCATCCAGCTCGGCGCCTCGACCACGCCCGCGAGGCGGACCTCGCCGCCCTCCGCAGGTCGCGCGAGGCCACCCATGCCGACAGGCGGGCTGCCCGGCGAGGTCGCCGAGAAACGGAGGAACGGGCCGCACGAGACGAACGCCGCGCGCCCAGCGAGCGGCGCGACGATCGCGAGGTCGGAGGCCGCCACGGCTTCGCGCGAGACCGCGATCCAGGTTCGCGGGTGTCCGAGCCCAGCCCCCTCGGAGTGGCTATCAGAGCCGCCCGCGACGGTCTTGCGGACGCCCCGGTCATAGAGCGCGACCCAGTCCATCCAGGTCTTGCGGTTGTCATCCCCCGCGCACCCCTCGTTGAACACCTCGAGGACATCCCAGTCTTCAGTCCAGCGCGAAGGCTCGGCGACGCGATAGGCCTCGCCGTCGACGACGTCGGTGTCGAGACCCGCCGCGTTGAACCAGGCCATCGCCGTCCCCTCGATGCGCGGGTGGTTCACCTGCACGATGAGGTCCTCCGGGCGCTGCGCGCGCATCGCGTCGAACAGCTCGGTGCCCGGGCGCCCGTGCTCGAAGACCGCGCCGAAGGCCGGAGCGTCCTGCTGAAACGACAACGGATACGCATTGAAGTGACCATACTGGGTTGTCGAGACTTCCTGACCCGGGATGGGCGTGACCCACGCGTCGACCCCGGCCTCGGCCCGCGCCGGAGCGAGCGGCCCGACGTTCGTGTGCTCGGTGAAGACTGGCAACGCCACGTCGTTGGCCGCCGCCTGGAGCAGTCGCGTCGGGTACGGCACGTCGGCGTCGGGGCTCCAGAAGCTGTGCAAGTGCAAGTCCGCCGCGCTCCAGCCGCTGTCGTCCACCGCACGCACGAGCTCGAAGGACAGCGTCTCGGTGAGGCCGGGCGAAACGGTCACCCGTTGGCTGTCGATTTCATATCCGTAGCCGCGACTTGCGACCGCGAGATAGGTCCCTGGCAGCAGATGGAGGGTCGCCTCGGGGTCGACCACGAACGCCACCGCGCTGCGCTCGCGACCCCAGTCGGGCTCATAGCGCGTCGCGGGGGGGCCGAAGGGGGACGGGGTGTCGCCCTCGCGGAAGAGCTGAACCTGCGACGGGATGAAGGCCCCCTCCCCGTCCCGGACCCGCAGCCGGACCTCGCCGAGCGACGGCAGCACAAGGGTTGGTGCTGGCAGCGGCGCGCCAGCCGCCGGGTCTCCGGCCACGGGCGCGCCGAACGCCTCGACCTCCATGGGCGCCGAAGCCCCACGTCCGGGCGCGAAGGCCTGCAGCGTCCAGCGTCCGGGCGGCAGCGCCAGCGTCACCGCGCCATCGGGTCCGACCGGGTCGATGGCCCCGATGAAGCCATCCCGCGACGCGACGACCCGCGTCCGACCTGCGGAGTTCGACGGCGGCAGCTCGCCCTCGCCCCACCCCGCCTCACCCTCGACGGTCACGCGCACCTCGCCAGTCGCGTCACCACCCCCGAGGCCGCGGGCTAGCCGCTCGATCGGGCTCGAGCCGCCCGGGGCGACCGCGAGCGCGAGGCGGAAGGTGCGCGAGCCGCGGGGCGGGATGACGGCCTCGGGCAGCGTCGAGAGCTGCACGCTCGTGACCTGGACCAGCGTCCGCGGGCGGTCTGCGACATCCCGCGGGATGAGGGCGTACGAGCGCGTCATCCCGACCGCACCGAGCCATGGCTGCGGGTCACCCGAAGGTGCGTCGAGCCCCGCCCCGCGGGTGTAGAGCGGCGCCCCGTCGCCCATGTTGGCGGCAATCAGCGGGAACTCGAGGTAGGCCTCGGTGTCGGCCCGGTTCTCGAGCCTGATGTCGACCGCGAGCGCGTCCGCGTCGGGCGTCAGAGTATACGTGTAAGTCACGTCAAGGTCGACCGCCGAGGCGGCGAAGAGGTCGCCCACGACCGACTCGAGCCAGGCGTAAGGGCCGAGGCGGCCACGGACCACCACCTCGGCGCGGCCGTCGCAACCATCGGCCGTGACGGCGACGGAGTTCGGCTCGAAGACCTTGAAGTTCCAGATGAACCAGAGCTCACCGAGGCGATCCTCGCCGCCATTAGCGAGGTCCGCGTCGACGACCGTGCCGCCGTGCTGCCGATAGCCGCCCGCGCGACGCAGGCCCTCGATGACGAAGGCCACGCGACTGTTCGCGATCTTGATGTCTCCGATGATGCCCTCGGCCTTCGGACCACCGATGAGACCCGCCCGCGAGGCGATGACGCCCGCACCGACCGCATTCGGCGCGACGGGGGCCGCCGGGTCCCACGGAACGCACGTCGGGGTCGTGTCGGCGGGCGAATCGAGGTCGGGGGCGACATCGACGAGCGGGGGCGCGTCGAGGGTGGCTGACGGGGTGTCACCACAGCCGGTCGCGAGGACGGCCGACATGGTGACGAGGGACGCGAGGGTCGGAACGCAGCGGTTCAGAGGCTTCAAGACGGCTCTCCAGGCGCTTTATCCATCCATCTGAAGGGACGGATGAAGCGCGTCATGGGGTGGTTTCCGGGCGGACGCGATCCGCGTTGCGGGCAGCCCCGCGCAGACGTCGGGCGCGGTCGACGGGACGCCAGTCGTCGAGCGCGGTCACTGGGTGCACCGGATCGTGCAGGTCGAGGTCCCGGATGACGTCGAAGTCGGTGACGCCGCGGGTGCGGGCATAGACGGTGAGCCGGTTCTCGGCCGCGAAGAAGAGGCGGAACGGGAAGAAGCTCTTGACGACGCAGATGTCCGCCTTCAGCGGCTCAAGGCCGAGGTCACGGTAGAAGGCGGGCTTCATCACGATCGGCGGGACCTCGGTCAAGGCGAGCTGGACGTGACCGAGATCGAGCACCACGACCCGCCCGAAGCCCTGCAGCGTCCGCTTGGCCCGCAGCGTGCCCGAGACCGCGAGCGGCCGGTTCAGCGCGGGGTGCACGCGCCCACCGACGGTGCGGACGACAGACGCGCCGATCGGTTGCTCCCAGAGCTCGGCGACGGCCACGTCATCCCGCATCGGCGCATAGGACAGGAGGTCGGGCGCGTGCGTCAGCAGGGCCTCGACAAGGCGCGGGTTCTCGCCCGGGGCCCCTGCCCCGACGACGTCCGACACATCCGACACGCAGGCCGTCCCGATGCGGCGCCGGATACGCGCACTGCGCACGGTCGCGATAGCCTCCTCGGCCCCTGGCGCCTCGGGGACCGGTGTCAGGCGCATCTCCCACGCGAGATCGGCGAGCTCGTCGGCGAGCCGCTCTGCGAGCGCCTGATCGCCATCGGTGACGACATGGACACCCCAGCCGAGCTCGGGGTGGTCGTTCCAGACGTGGCAGGTGAAGAAGCTGCAATCGAGGACGCCCGGCTGCTTCTCGAGGGCCTTCATGCGGGCGAACACCGCCCGCGTCGGCGGCAGGAAGTCGAGCGTGTAGCCGCCTCCGAGGACGATCGGCAGGCTGCGCCAGGCGGCGGTCGGACGGATCCGCCCCGTCAGGGCGCCCGTCAGCAGCCGCCCCGCCCGGCGCCCGGTCGCGGCGTGGTCGCGGTGCGGGTTCGTGCGATAGGCGCACAGCACGTCCGTCAAGGCCTCCATCTCGGCCGTCAGCGCGGCGTGGAGGTCGAGCGTCACCGCAATGAGCGGGCGCGGGCGACCGGACACGGCGGCGCGCGCGTCGAGCTGGTCGCGGACAGCGCGGACGAGGTCCCCGTCGGGGTCCTTCCGCCCGACCGCACCCATCGCCCCATGCAGGCAGAGAAACACCGCATCGACCGGACCCGCCGCGTCGAGGCGAGCGAGCAGCGTGTCGCGCAGCGTCGCGAAGCAGGCCTCGGACAGCGGCCCACCCGGGATGACCCACGCCGACAGCAGCGGGATCGCGATGGCTTCTGGCCCGTGCTCGGCGAGGGCCTCGCGAAAGCCCGACAGCTCCGCGCGCCCGAGGAAGCCTGGCGCCTCGTATCCCCATGGGCTCGTTCGCCAGTGGAGTTCGGCCCCCTCGTACCAGTGGATGCGCCGGAAGTCGTCGATCTCGGTCAGGAGTGGCGACAGCGCGTTCGTCTCCTGGGAGACGCGGGCGTAGGCGATGCGGAGCTTGCGGGACATGGTGGCGTGACCTGGTGCGAGGATTGGCGCGATGCTTTTCGTGCCACTCAGGCGCTGTGAATGATGATTCATCCGGGAGCTGCGGCGGCTCAGCGCCTCCGGAAGAGCCCGCGGGCGCGCTGGCGGACCGTGTCGCCGAACCCCCGTACGCGCTCGATGGCGCCGAAGATCTCGTCGCCGTAGCGCTCGGCGAAGCGCTGCACAGCCCCCCCGTCACGACGCTCGGCGAGCGGCTTCTCGCCGCCGTCTGCGGCGTACATCTGCTCCATGACCTTCAGGACCTCGCGCTCGACGAGGCCCTTGACCGGGATCTTCGCCATCATGCCGTACACGGCGGCCTCGCCCTCCTTGCGCAGCTGCGGGTTCACGCGGACGGTCGCCACGGCCTCGCGCAGGTCAGCGAGGTATTGCGGCACGACGGGCAGGTTCACGGCGTTGGTCGTCAGGTGAACGCTCGGCGGCTTCTGCTGCCGGTCCATCGGCCAGCCGCGCGCCTGCATGAGGTCCGCGACGGCGTAGACGTCGATCGCCGGATCGGCCGAGGCCCAGGTCACGACGGTCGTGTCGGGACGGCCGAGGAGTCGCAACCCGGGGATGTCCGCGATGCCCGCCCGCAGGGCCTCGGCCGCCTCGAGCGCACC